>JBAYVY010000118.1:0-9807 GCA_041674345.1 Phycisphaeraceae bacterium
AAAAACGGCGTTTTTGACCCAAAAACGAGGGTTGCAAGAGCCAAAATCGACCTTTTTCGTTAGCTTTCATTGGCTGACCCTCATTATTGGCTCAAAAACGGCGATTCTCCGTGAACGGTTACTCCAAAACTCAGGTTGAAAAATTGCCTGGCCATGCTCATCATGGATCGGCTGGGGGCCGGCGGATCGTTCGCCGAATTGCACCCGGTCGATTTCAACGGTGATTTCGTGCTGGTCGGCCACGACGGCCCGCATCACATCGCCATTGCGCAGGGCAAGCCGGTGCTGCGCGGTTTGTCCGTCCTCCACGGCAAACGCGGACGCGGGCCGAGCGTGGAATTCGCCATCCAAAATGGGCCGATCATCCTGCTGGGCCTGACGCAGACAGCAGACGGTCGATACCGATTCGTCGTGGCCGAGGGCGAATCCCTGCCCGGCGTCATCCCCGCCACGGGCAACACCAACACCCGCGGACGATTCGCGCCCGATGTCCGCACGTTCATCGAACATTGGTCGCTCCAGGGTCCGACCCACCACTTCGCACTGGGCATCGGCCATCAGGCCGGGGCCATCGGGCAACTGGCACAGGTGTTGAACATCCCCTGCGTGAAGGTCACGCCGTAACGGGGTGCGATCAGTGAATGTCAGCGGTGGAACGGACGGCGGCGAATTCGGGCGCGAGCCGGGCGAACTCGCCTTGCAACGGCTGGATGCGTTCATCGAGATAGCGGTTGATCCACAAATCGTCGATCAGCCCGGCGAAGGCGGCGCGGATTTTGACCGCGGCGGCGAGCGCTTCGTCGATGTGACGCTGAAGATTTTTCAAACGCGACACGTCCATCGATCCGGTGCGCCGGCGCGGGTCTTGCCGCAGCGTGACCAGCATCTCACGCAGGTCCGCCGCGTTCATCCAGCCGACGCGGCGTGCCTCGGCCAGTGTACGCAACGCATCGCGGCATCGCGCGAAGCGATCCAGTTCCCCGACGCTTTGGAGGAACGCTTCGCAGCCGGGTTGCTCACCGGGCATGGATCGACCGTCGTGGAAAATGTGGCCGACGTTCACCAGCGCATCGAACGCCGCGTCGATCGGTTCGCATTGCACGGTGGTGGTGCAATATCGGCTCCAGCCGGTGGCGACCGCGCCGATGAAACGCAGCGAACGATGCACGTCCGCCCACGCCAGCGCGTTGTCCCGCCGCTCGTTGAAATCCGGCAGATCGCTGCTCATGCCGTCGGCCCCCTTGAACGCCCCGGCGCACCACAGCGGCACGCCCGCCTTCGCCAGGTGGTCGATGTAGGAACGGTGAAAATGGTTGCCCGTGTTCACCTGATCGGGATGGCCGCGATAGCCCCAGACCATCAGGTCCGCCCGCCGGCCGAGCTTCGCCAGTTCCTCCGCCGACCAGTGAATCATCATGTCATGCCAAAGGATCGGGCGGATGTTCCGGCCGTTCAGATGATCCAGCAGGGGCTGAATGTGTTGGATATAAAGCGCGGCTTTGCCGTGTTTTTCGATGAACGCTTTGGTGTCGGGATGCGAGCCGAAGGTCCACGCCTCATCGCCGCCGAGGTGGAAGCGGCGCACATCGGGACACAGCGCCAGCACATCGTCGATCATGTCGCGGACCAGCCGCCCCGCGCCGTCGGCCAGCACGTTGATCACGTCGCTGCGATCGGGCAGTTCCCGCAAGTGTTTCCTGCCCGGCCAGCCGAGCGCGTTTTCCAGATGCCCCAGGCATTGCACGAGCGGGATGATTTCCAATCCCCGCTTGGCGGCATGTTGCACGAATTGACGCACCTGCTCCGGGGAATAGGCCGTCTCGCTGCGCATGCGCTGATCGACGGTCCAGGGGAAGGCGTCTTCCCATTCGACGAGGATCACGTTGTAGCGCGCCGCGGCGAACAGATCGACCAGCGACAGCAGACGGTCGAAGGTGGGCGGAACGCCCTTGAAATCCAGATGAACGCCGCGCTGTTCAAATACGGCGGGCGATGCGGAGAAACCGGCGGGCATGGATCGGCTTTCAATAAAAATCGGCGGAATGAATCCGGGGGCAATCGACGCGGGAACATTATCACCGGCCCCGATTTTTCAGCAACCCTGTCCGGGTTCGGCGTGCGTTACCACCGCGTGTATCGGTAGGGATCATCGCCGAGGGGGTAGTCGGTTCTGTAATCGGCGTCGTAGTAGTCTTCCCAGCGGATTTGGGAGGCGGGTTCGAGTGTCATTTGTTTGGCCGGGCCGCCCATGCCGCCGCCGCCGAAACGATCGAACAGGACGATGGCGATGACATTGCGTCCGGGGCGGACCAGGGAGGCGGGGATTTTATAAGTTCGGCGAGCGGACCAGAAGTTCGGCGTGTTTTTGTCGGTTTGGCCGATGCACTGTCCGTTGAAATAAGTCTTATCAAAATCGTCGATTGAGCCGAGGTTGAGCGTGAGGTCTTTGCCCGTCCAGTCAGCCGGTACGTCGATGGCGCGGCGCAGCACGACTTGCCCCTCGGTGGTATCGAAGGAGGGGATCATGGAAGGCATGGCGAGTTTGTTCCAGGAGGAATCATCGAAATCCCCCTGGATCAGCCGCATGATTTCGGGGGTGACGGGTGCTTCAGCGGGGGCGTTGTTCTGGCCGGCGACCGGCAGGGTCAGCGTTTGTTTCCATCGCCAGTCACCGGCGAGGGGCATGATTTGCCGCGTTCGGAAATCGAACAACTGCGCATCAGCGCGGAATTCACCGCCCATGTTGGCCAGCAGTTGCGACAGCGCGCGGGTCTGACGCCAGCGTGTGAGTCGCAGATAAGTTTTGACATCGGCGTTCAGGGCGCGCGGGTCGATCTGGCAGGCGACGGCCGCGCCGGTGCCGACGGTCAGACGGGCGAGCAGGCCGGCGGAGGCGACTTGCCAGTCATCGGTTTGTTGGATGAGTTGCGCGGGTGCGTCGGCGCGTCGGCGCAGGTCGGAGGCGCTCAGGCCGCGTGCGATGGGCCAGTCGGGCGCGGTGAGCGAGCCGGTGAAGGAATCGACGGCTTGTCGTTGGAGGCCCAGGGGTCCGGCGGGGGAGGCATCGGGGAGGATGAAGACTTGTCCGCCGAGTTCGAGATAGGATCGCAGGGTTGCATCGCTGACTTTCGCGCCGGGGCCGAGGATCAACAGTTGGGCATCGGCGTCGAGGGTTGGGGCGCGGTTGTGGATCAGACCCAGGTCGGCCAGCAGGCGTTCGCCGGTATCGTCGCCGAGGTAGAGGGTGAGGGTATTTCGCGGGGAAAGCGGGCAGTTCAGGGCATAGTCGAAGAATTGTCGGGCGAGCAATGTCGCGGCGGGGTCGGCGGGAACGTGGTCTTCAAAGTCCAGCGTACACCAAAACATTCGGCCCTTGCCCATGTCCAGTTCCATCAGCGGGCTGTACGCCAGGTCGAACTCACCTTCGAGCAGGGGGCGCCAGCCGCCGCGGTGGGGCTTTTCGATGCAGACGCTGGACAGCGCGCCGCGGTTGCTGGTGCGCCAGCCGTGCATGGGCATTTTGCCGGGGGTGGCGGGGTCGGTCATCGGATTGAAGACCGGATGATCGGGGACGAGCGTGCTGGACCCGGCCCAGTCGCGTAATTGCTCGTCGGTCAAGCCCTTGGCCAGCGCGCCGGCGGGATCGACGAAGAACATTCGGCGTGACAGGGCATCGCAGATGCGGAACCGCGTGTGCGCGGTGAACCAATCGGGGCTTTGGGTCATGAGGATCAGTCGCCCGCCTTGTTTGACGAAATCGTGAAGATCGCCAGGCATGGGTGTTTTGGAACTAAGCGCATTTCTTCCAATAACCAGAAGAGGATCGGAGGATTTGCCGTCCCACGGTTGGGTGACGAAGCCCATGCGGCGCAGCAGATCGATGGTTTTGCCTTCGGGGTCGAACACGGCAAGGGTGGCGGATTTGGAATCGGTCAGTTGTTGCGAAAAGAGCGTGAAATCCAGGCGATCCTGATGTGATTGTTCGCCGACGCGGGCATCGAGCCGGACGTGGCCGGCGATCATGGGTGTGTTGTCGGGGAGGGTTTTAGGCATGGTCCAGGTGATGGGCAGGAGGAGGGTTTGGGCGGGCGCGATGCGTCCTTCGATCTTGCTTTTGGCGAGGGGGATGTCTTGGCCTGCGAGTTGGACGGACCATTGGGCGGTATAAGATTGTTCCTGTCGGGTATCGTTGATGAGGATGATTTGTTTGACGGCGGGGGAGGCGGTTCGGTAGTGATGGGTCTTGTCGGTGAGGTCGGCGAGGTCGGGGCCTGAGCCGGCGATCCAGGCGAGGGTGGGGGCGTTGTTGGCGATCATGGCGTCGCCGCTGGCGGTTGCCTGCCAGGCGGGGGGTTGGAGGGGTTTGTCCATGAAAGCGGGGTGTTGGGGCCGATAGGGGCCGCGTGCGCCGGGCTGCCAGGGCGGGACGGAGACGGGGGATTCGGCCTGTTCAGTGCGGACCCAGAGGCAGCCCCCGGCGGCCCAGGGGAGCATTCCGCCGGTGATGCCCATGGAGCGCCAGGAGCGCCAGGTGTTGCGGACGAAGAGCGCTTCGAGTTGCTGGAAGTTTTCCTGTCGGAACAGTTTGAAGCTGGGGTGCCAGGATTGATATTGCTGATCTTTGACGAAGTGATCGGCGATGAGTCGGCGATATTCGGGGGTTTCGAGTTGGTAGCTGCGTGAGCCGAGGTAGATGGCGGCATACTCGGTCTGGAGGGGTTCGGAGACGGAGGCGTTGCCGTAGCCGGCGCGTCCGCGGAGCATGGTGCCGTAGAAGGGCGTGCCGAACTCAACGGCGAGGAAGGGCATGGTTCCGTCGCGTTCATAATCGGTGAGCCACTCTTCGCGGTCCTGGAGGGGGATGAGGTTGAGGTAATGGTTGGTGTTATAGACATCGCCGACCTGCGCGCCGGCGTGCGTGAAGGCGGAGCGGGTGGGGTCGTATTTTTTGATGAGCTTCATGCTTTGGAAGCCGATGGAAGCGCGACGTTGCCAGCCGGGGTCGGCGACGAGGTCGGGGGTGCCGATGCGGTAGGGGGCCTGGTCTTCGTTGTGGCCGAAGTAGTTGGCGGTGCAGGCCCAGAGGACGATGGCGGGGTGATTGCGGAACTGGCGGAGATCGGCGGCCATGCGATGTTCCCACTCGGCGCGTTGTTCGAGGTTGTCCCAGAGATAGCCGCCCTGGTCGTTTCGGAGCAGGCGGGCGACGCTGAGCGGCGAGCCGGCCATGAGGACGCCCATTTCGTCGGCGAGTCGCGCCAGGTAGGGGCGGGTGTCGTAGGTTCCGCGTTCGTCGAAGTCCTCCGGCCAGACTTCCAGGAAGTTGAAACCGGCGTTGATCTGGGCTTGCATTTCGGCGGCGAGATCGGCGACGAGGGGACGGTTGGTGACGGCGACGATGGGACGGAGGCGGATTTCGGTTCCGTTGAGGAAGAACTGTTTGCCGTCGATCCAGAACTCACGGAAGCCGAAGCGTTGGGTGTGGGTGTCACGGATGCCGGGCGCTTCGACGGTGAGTTCGAGTTGGTAGAGGTTGGGTCGGCCCACGTCCCACAGACGCGGGTTGTCCCATGTCCATTGGGGCTGGATCACCTGTGTATCGGCGGCTTCAATGGGCAGTTGGACGGTGAAGCGTTTTTCTTCTTTGCCTTTTTCATTGAGCAGGCGCGCGGTGATCGTAGCGTTGGCGGGTCGGGTGACGTTTTTCAATTCGACGTTCAGCGTTAGCTGATGATGTCGGGTGGAGGTTTGCACGAAGACATCGCTGACATGCGCGCCGATGGGCCTGCTGGAAAGCAGCACGTCGCTGATGAGTCCGCGCGCGCCGACGATCGCTTTTTCCTGCGAGACCTGTGCGGTGGCGTTTTCCATGAATCGCTGGACGAGTTCCTGATTGGGCGTGGCGATGACCAGGAGGGTGAGTGTTTGGGATTGACCGGGGCGGACATGATCGGTGAGGTCGATTTCGCCGCCGGGCCAGTGGATTTCGCCGATTTCCGCGTTGTCGAGAAACACCTTGGCGTCGGTGCTGACGCGATGGAGGTCGAGGAGGACAGCCCGTCCGGTCCAATCGGCGGGGATGGTGACGGCGCGTTGATACCAGGCGCGGTTCAGTTGATCCATGCGGACGCCGGTCCACATATCGCCAGTGCCGTGCGACAGGGCGTTGGGCCAGTATCCATATCCGCGCCAGGAGCCGGGCACGGGGATGTAGCCCCAGCCGGTTTGAGGCGGCTGATCGGCGGCTTCGCTTTGGGCGGGCATGAAGCGCCACGCGCCGTTGAGGCAGATCGCGGCACGTTGATCGTTTTGGATTTCGACCGGCTCGGTTCCCCATTGTTGGATGGTAGGCCAGGGTGTCTGGGGTTCGGGGCCGTTTTTAGCGGGGGTGGGGGTTTGGGTTTGGGCGTTGCACAGGCCGACGAACAGCAGACACGAGGCGATGAAGGACAGGTGTCGCATGGCGGTCTCTTTCAATGGGAACGGTGTGATTGCGGCAGGGGGCGATTCACTGGCCGGCCGGTTCGGAATGAACGTCGAGGGCGTTTTCAGGAACGGTGTCGAACAATTGCTGTTCGGACAATTGGGCGGTGTGACCGTCGGGGAAGCTGACGACGGCATTGTCGGTGTGACGGCGTTGGACGATGCCGGGTTTCCAAATGTTGGGTGCGAGGTAATCGGATTTGAAGGTTGCATTCTGCAAGGCCACGTTGGTATTGCCCCAGATGAAATCGTTGTTGATCGAATCAGCCATGTAGATGCGATCGTTCTTGAGGGTGTTGAGTTTCGGGAACCAACAGGTGGAGTTGGTCGCTCCGCCGATGATCCATTTTTCGCCGAGAGAATCGTACCACGGTGAAACGCGAATGCCGAACGACCATGCTCCTCTGGCATGACCCGGCGGCAGGGTGATTTTCCATCCCGCTAGGATGGTGACGTTCGGCAACGCAAAATCGGGGCATGAAAAAGCATTGCGCGGCTTGACCTCGGTGACGGTCAGACAGAGGACTCCCCCGGTTCCCGCGTCGTATTGCTTGTTGAGAAATACGTTTTGCAGGTAATTGGCTTCCATCAGTAAATCCGACCAGGCGCGGGCCACACAGGCCGGCGGGCCTCCGGGGGTGAAGGGCAGCCATCCGTCACTCGGCATGCCCAGCCCGTTGTAATCGCCGGAGTACATGATGACCGCGAGCATGGATTGATGCTGGCCGCTCATGCACTGCACGGCCTTGGCCGCTTCCTTGGCTTTGCTCAACCCCGGCAGGAGGATGGCCAGCAGCAGGGCGATGATGCTGATGACGACCAGAAGTTCCACCAGCGTAAAACCGTGTAGGGGCTTGTGTTTTGACATCGCGGCAATCCTCGCATCATCCGACGCCCCGCCGGGAGTTCAATCGTCAAAACGGCGAAGCGTCGTTAGACGCTGCGCCGCGGAAGATGAAGAAAATCGAATCATCGACGGAAGCAGAGCATCAATCCGCCGAGGGCCATGAGTCCGAGCGTGGCCGGTTCGGGGACGCCGACCGTGAAGGAGCTTATTTGGATGCTGTTGGCGAGTAACGTGCCGCCGCTGGGGTCGGCGCGGAACCAGACCTGATTCCACTGATTGGGATTGGTGTCGGTGGCGCTGGCGTTCAGTCCCAGCGCGACATTGGACATGACGGTGACGGGAGTAGTGTTGGCGGTGATATCCCGGAGGGTGATGCTTCCCAGACCGTCGCCGGCGTTGGCGGTGAAATCGATGATGGCGGTGACGGTGTACCAGTTTCCGGTGGTCATGGTTTGGGCGGTTGAAGTGGTGGCGGCTGCCCACGCACCGAGGTTGTTCTTGGGCGCGATGAAGAACTTGGTGGCCTCGGCGAGTCCGAAGCGGGGGCCGAACTGGACCAGGGCGTTTCCGTTAGTTGCGCCGGCGGTGCCGTTACCGGCGAGAGCCATGGAAATGGCCCATGTGCCGCTGTTTTTCTGGAAGGTGAATGAATACTGCGCGTTGGTTTCGGTTCCGGTGAAGAAGGCGGTTCCGAAGTTTTTGATGGCGCGGGTGCCGGCACCCTGGGCATTGGTCATGACCTGGGTGGTGGGCGATCCGGACGCGGCCGTCGCGGCCACGGGAACGGAAGTGGTGATCGCGCTGTCCAGATACCAGCCGTCCTGGTTGCCCACGCCGCCGGGCGTGGCGTTGACGGCCATTGCGCCGGGGGTCAGCGCGTCGAAGTTGTAGTTCACGGGTGCCGCCGAAGCCGCGCTTGCGATGGCCAGCGAGCCGAAGATGCCGATCAGGTTTCGAGTCACGTTGCGAGTCATGGTTTTTCTCCGTAAAGGGGTAGTGAATGACGATCCGAGACGATACTTGTGGTTGTCCGGCATGTTTTTCTTCTCCCGTTCGTGTTTCCAAAGCGAAGATGTTCGTCACTTTCCTCAACCGATCACCGCGACAAACGGCATCGGATTTTTTCACACGGCATGTCCGCCCGGCCCCCATGCGGTGCTTCCGGCGTGCCACCGGCCCCGGATTTTCACCGACGGGCAGGGGGCGTCCGGTTCGCGCAATCGCCGAAGCATCATGTCCGCCGCCTGCTTGCCCATGTCGAACCGGTTGAACGCGACATGACTGATCGACGCCAAGCTGATCATCGCGGCGTACTCCACTTCGCACGCCGCCAAACCGAAGTCATAACCTGGTCGAAGGTTCAACGATTGCGCGGCGGTGATCAGATGGATCGCCGCGATGCCGCTTTCGATGACGATGCCGCTGTCCGGTCGCAATATCCTGCGGAGGAAAGAAGGATCGGGCGCGGTGCGAACGTTGCCGGGATGTTGGGATCGCCGCGTCCAGGCGGGCAGGGGGGCGATTTCCAATTCGACGCCCGCGGCCTCCGCCGCCTGTCGCATACCGGTCAGTCGTTCGATGGTGCTGTAATGCGTGGTGGCGACGACTTGATCGCTTCCGGTCCAGATCAACCGGCGATAACCCATAGCGATCAACTGTTCGCTCGCCAGACGCCCGGCGTGTATTTCGTCGCGGCGGATGCAGTTTTCCGGTCGCCAGATGTTGGTTTCCAGCCAGATGCACTTGGGGGACAACGCTTCGACGCGCTGGTACACCTCGTTGGGCAGACTGTCCATGGCGATCACGCCGTCCACCATGTGTTCCCTGAAAATGCGGGAGGTCTGCTCCTGTACTCCCAGCACGTCGTTGATACGGATGAAGGTCAGGGTGTAATCTTCGGTTTCAAGTTGCTCGTTGATGCCCAGAATGAATTCATATGCGGCTGGATAGTGCATCGGCCGATCGGGGGCGTTGCGGATGAGCACGCCGATCTGCCGGGTCTTGCGGGATCGCATCATGCGGGCGGCGGCATTGGGGCGATACCCCATTTGCTTCGCCACGAGCCGAACCTGCTGCCGGGTCTGGGCATTGACATCCGGATGCCCGGCCATCGCCCGGCTGACCGTCATCAAAGAAACGCCCGCCTCGGCGGCTACGTCCTTTAATGTCATCATTTTATAATCTCGACTCGTCATCCGTTCACTCACAGGCCACTTTGTCGGGAACCGCGCACTGTTAAGGTTCCCGGTAACGATACCAATAACATACCCCCTGTTTTCCGAAAATCAAACGAAAAACTGAAATCATGTCGAATGGGTGTGCCCATGGATTTTGGCGTCAGGCGGCGCGTCGGACGGTCCAGTAGGCGTCGGCCTGTCCGCTTTCGTAGAGGGCGATCAGGTTCATCATCGGCGCGGCGTGATCGGTGTCCCACTTCATGCCGGGGCGCTTGAGCCGCAAGGTCAGCGTCTTGCACA
>JBAYVY010000119.1:0-9771 GCA_041674345.1 Phycisphaeraceae bacterium
ACCCCGGACCCCGGACCCCGGACCCCGGACCCCCGGACCCCGGACCCCGGACCCCGGACCCCGGACCCCGGAAGGAAAACATGCTTAAGCGTACGCACAACTGTGGTCAGCTTCGTAAGGAACAGGTCGGTCAGAAGGTCGTTCTCGCCGGTTGGGTGAACGGGTACCGCGATCACGGCGGGGTGATCTTCATTGATCTGCGCGACCGGGAAGGTTTGACGCAGATCGTGTTCCATCCTGAAAACGCGGAGGCGCATCAACAGGCCGACCGGATGCGGAATGAATGGGTTGTGGCGGTGTCGGGGACGGTGGTGGCGCGTGAAGCGGGGATGGCGAATCCGCGATTGCCGACGGGGGACATTGAGTTGGATTGCACGGGGGTGGAGGTGTTGAACCCGGCGATGACCCCGCCGTTCATGCCCGACGAGGCGGCGAAGGTGGGGGAGGAGCGTCGGTTGGAATATCGGTTCATTGATCTGCGTCAGCCGCGGATGCAGCAGATATTGCGTACCCGTCACCGGACGACGAAGGTGTTGCGGGATTACTTTGATGGGCACGGATTTTCGGAGATTGAGACGCCGTTTTTGTGTCGCAGTACGCCGGAGGGCGCGCGGGATTTTCTGGTGCCGTCGCGTTTACAGAAGGGAAGTTTTTACGCGCTGCCTCAGAGTCCGCAGTTGTTCAAGCAGATATTGATGACGACGGGCGCGGATCGTTATTTGCAGATCGTGCGGTGTTTCCGGGATGAAGACCCGCGCGCGGATCGTCAGGCGGAGTTCACGCAGGTCGATTTGGAGATGGCGTTCGTGGAGCGCGATGATGTCATCCAAATCGCGGAAGGCGCGATTCGTGCGGTGTGGAAGGAAGTGTTGGGCGTGGAGATTGGGCCGATCCAGCATATGGGTTACGGCGAGGCGATGGATCGGTACGGCTCGGATCGGCCGGACCTGCGGTTCGGGATGGAACTGGTGAATGTGTCGGACATCGTGAAGAACACGGAGTTCAACGTGTTCAAGGGGGCGATTGAAAAGGGCGGGTTGGTGAAGGCGATCTGCGTTCCGGGGGGCGCGAGGATGACGCGCAAGCAGACCGATGAACTGGCGGAGTGGGTGAAGCAGTTCGGGGCGGGGGGTTTGCCGCTGGTGAAGGTCGAAGGCGGCAAGGTGACGACGGGCGTGGCGAAGTTCGTGGAGCCGGTCGCCGCGGCGTTGATTGAGCGGATGGGCGCGAAAGACGGCGACCTGATCTGCTTCGGCGTGAGCGAAAAGTCGAAGATCGTGCATCGCGTACTGGGCGAATTGCGTGTGCGGTTGGCGCACGATCTGGGCATGATAAAGCCCGGCGAGTGGAAGTGGCTTTGGGTGGTCGATTTCCCGCTGGTGGAATATTCGGAAGAGGACAAGCGGTACTATGCGACGCACCATCCGTTCACCGCGCCGAAGCCCGAACATCTGGACATGCTGGAGAGCAACCCGGCGGCGGTGTTGAGCGACGCTTACGATCTGGTGCTGAACGGCTCGGAACTGGGCGGCGGGTCGATTCGTATTCATCGCAGCGACGTGCAGAGCCGGGTGTTCAGGATGCTGGGCATCAACGATGAAGAAGCGAAGATGAAGTTCGGCTTTCTGTTGAACGCATTGAGTTACGGCGCTCCGCCGCACGGCGGACTGGCGTTCGGCCTGGACCGGCTGGTGATGCACCTGGTGGGGACGACGAACATTCGGGACGTGATCGCGTTCCCGAAAACCCAGAACGGCGCGGACCTGATGACGGAGGCCCCGGCCCCGGTGGATGAGATGCAGTTGAAGGAACTGAACATCCGTGTGCAGGCGCATCAGTCGCCGATGAAGGCGGTGTGAAGCAGGAGGGACGAAGGGACTAAGGGACGGAGGGACGAAGTGGAAGAGGGTTTTGCATATGGGCGAGATCAGGACATTCCGTGATTTGATTGCGTGGCAACGCGCGATGACGCTGGTAAGGAATATCTATGGCTGGACGCGCGACATGCCGGTTGATGAGCGATTTGGGTTGACCAATCAGATTCGGCGGGCGGCCGTGTCGATACCGAGCAATATCGCGGAAGGATATGCCCGCGGAACCACAGCGGACTATGTGCGGTTTTTGCGAATTGCCCGCGGATCGCTGGCGGAAGTATGCACGCAAACCGATTTAATCGTGGAATTCAACATGCTTACCCCCAACGAGCAATTGACGATGGACCCGGCTGAGTGTGATCGCGTGCTACAAGGTCTGTTACGGTCGCTCGAACAGAAGCTGAACTCTTAATCCCCACTTCGTCCCTTCGTGCCTCCGTCCCTTCGTCCCTCCTACTCCCCATGTGTGGAATCGCCGGTCTATTTCGATTTGACGATCAACCGCCATCACCGGCGCGACTGGATCATATGGCGTCGATGATCGCGCATCGGGGGCCGGACGGACGGGGATGCGTGGTCGATGGGCCGGTGGGTTTGGCGCACAGCCGGTTGAGCGTGATTGATTTGCTGGGCGGCGAGCAGCCGATGGGATTTCTCCCTCCCCCTTTGGGGGAGGGTTGGGGAGAGGGGGCCACGGAACACCGCGCACCATATGCAGTCACCGGCATGCCCACATCTCCCGGCTCCCTTCTCCCAACCTCCCCCGGCGGGGGAGGGGCGGGAGCGTGCGTGATCGTGTTCAACGGCGAGATTTACAATCACCGTGAACTGCGAAAGTTGCTGGAGGCGCGGGGGCATCGGTTTTTCACCGATCACAGCGACACCGAAGCGATCCTGCACGGCTACCAGGAATGGGGCGAGGAGTTGCCGAAGCATCTGCACGGCATGTTCGCGCTGGCGGTGTGGTCGCCGATGACGCGGAAGCTGTTTTTGGCGCGCGATCGGGCCGGTAAGAAGCCGCTCTACATTCATCGCAGCGCCACGCAGTTGACGTTCGGTTCGGTGATCGGCGCGGTGCTGGCCGGGCTGGATCAACTTCCGGGAATCAATCGTCATGCGTTGGCGGCTTACCTGACGTTCGGTTACACGATGGAAGAGTCGTTGCTGGAAGGCGTGACGGAACTGCCGGCGGCGCACTGCATGACGGTTGATGGCGGGGGGCAGGTGAAGGTGGAACGCTACTGGCGAACCCCGCCGCTGTCGCGCACCAGCACCAAACTCGGCGCGGAACAGGCGGTGGAGGAATTGCTGACCGAAGCGGTGGACAAGCGGCTGGAGGCGGACGTGCCGCTGGGCTTTTTTCTGTCGGGCGGCATCGACTCATCGCTGATCGCGGCGATGGCGGCCCGCTTGCGCCCCCGGAAGCAGTTGCTCACATTCAATGTCGCCATGCCCGACCATCGCTACGATGAATCCCGGTACGCCCGGCGTGTGGCGGAGCATATCGGATCGGAGCATCGCACGCTGGGCACCGATGCGGACGTGATGGAGGCGATGGAGCGATTGATCGCGGTGACGGGGGAGCCGATGGGCGATTCGTCGCTGCTGCCGACGTATTGGTTGAGCAAGGCGGCGAAGGAGCATGTGACGGTGGCGCTGTCGGGCGACGGCGGGGATGAATTGTTCGGCGGATATGATCGGTATCGCGCGATGCGATGGCTGGGGCGATGCGGCGGATGGCTGCGATGGTGGCCGGCGACGGAACATCCGGCGCAATTGCGTTCGACGGCGGGGCGCATGGCGCGGCTGATTCACGCGGCGAAGTTCCATCGGCAATCGCGGCAGTATCTGGACATGGTGCGATTGTTCAGCCCGAAGATGCTCGGCTGGCTTGGGCCGATCATCGACGCGCCGTGGAATGATCTGGCGGACTGGCGGGAAGAAGCGGACCCGGCGGAGGCGGCCAGGCGGTGGGACATGACGCATTACCTGCCGTTCGATCTGTTGCGCAAGGTGGATCGCGCGTCGATGGCGGTGGCGCTGGAAGTGCGATGCCCGATGCTGGACACGGCGGTGTACGATCTGGCGGGGCATCTGCCGCTGAGCGTACTGTCGCCCAAGGGGCGGGCGAAGGGATTGTTGAGGCAAGTGGCCGGAAAATATCTGCCGGGTGAAATTGTCAACCGGAAAAAGATGGGGTTCGCCGTGCCGGTGGGCGAATGGTTCAAAGGGAAACTGGAACTGCCGCTGCGAAAATGGCTGCTCAGCGGGGAGATGAGCGATCAGCTCGGCTTCCGGCTGGCGCGGCTGGAACGCATGATCGACCATCATTTGTCGGGTCAGGCGGATCACACGCATCGCTTGTTCGCGCTGATGGGACTGGCGATGTGGCTGCGATGGCTGAAAGACCCCAAGCCGCCGGAAGAAATGTAGCCACGAAGTCGCGAAGAACACGAAGAGGGAAAAGTGATTAAAATTATCGCTTTCGTATTCCTTCGCGTCTTCGCGCCTTCGTGGCCCATCATCGGCCTATAAAGAGTTTGCACCATGCCCACTGACGAAACACGTTCGCATTTCATTCAGCAGATCATCGCCGAGGACTTGCGCACCGGGCGGTATCCGCATGTCGTCACGCGATTCCCCCCCGAACCCAACGGCTACCTCCACATCGGCCACGCCAAGGCCATCTGCATCGACTTCGGCCTGGCGGAACAGTTCGGCGGAAAAACACACCTCCGCATGGATGACACCAACCCCGCCAAGGAAGAACAGGAATATATCGACGCCATCCAACAAGACGTCGCATGGCTCGGCTTTCACTGGGACCGCTTATGCTATGCGTCCGATTACTTTCCGATGTTGTATGACTGGGCTTGCGTGCTGATCGACGCCGGTCTCGCATATGTCGATGACCAGTCCGCCGAGCAGGTCAGCAAAACCCGCGGCTCCCTCACCAGGCCCGGCGAGGAATCCCCCTTCCGGGGGAGACCCGTCGCCGAAAACCTCGACCTCTTCGCACGCATGAAAGCCGGCGAATTCCCCGATGGTTCCCGCGTGTTGCGCGCTAAAATCGACATGGCCAGCCCCAACGTCGTCATGCGCGATCCGGTCATGTATCGCATCCTCCATGCTACCCACCCACGCACCGGCGACACCTGGTGCATCTACCCCTCCTACGATTACGCCCACGGCCAAAGCGACTGGATCGAAGGCGTCACTCACTCCCTGTGTGACACCAGCTTTGAAATCCACCGACCGCTCTATGAATGGTTCGTCGATCGCCTGGTCGAACTCGGCCAAAAAAGCCCCGCTTGCGATTACAAACCCCGACAGATCGAATTCGCTCGCGGCAACATCAACTACATGATTACCTCGAAACGCAAACTGCTTCAATTGATCCAAAAGGGCTATGTCAACGATTGGTCCGATCCGCGCATGCCCACCCTGCGGGGCATGCGCCGCCGCGGCTACACCCCCGCCGCGATCCGGCAATTCTGGGACGACGTCGGCGTGGCCAAACGCGGAAACAATCTCGAATTCGCCAAGGTCGAATCCGTGTTGCGCGATGATCTGAATAAACACGCCCCGCGCCGAATGGCGGTGATGGACCCGCTCAAAGTCACGATCACCAACTGGCCTTCAGGTCAGGTCGATATGCTCGATGCGGTCAACAACCCCGAAGACCCCGCCGCCGGGTCACGCAAAGTTCCCTTCACCGGAACGATTTTCATCGAGCGCGAAGATTTCATGGAAGCCCCGCCGAAGAAGTTCTTCCGCCTTTCCCCTGGAAAAGAAGTGCGTCTGCGATACGCCTATTTCATCACCTGCAACGAAGTCGTGAAAGACGCAACCGGCAACATCATCGAACTCAAATGCACCTACGACCCCGCCACGCGCGGCGGCGATTCGCCCGACGGCCGCAAAGTCAAAGCCACGCTCCACTGGGTCAGCGCCGATCACGCCATTGATGCCGAGCTTCGCCTGTTCGATCACCTGTTCACACAGCCCGACCCCGAAGATGTCCCCGAAGGCGTCGATTGGCTCACCAGCGTCAACCGTGATTCGATGAAAGCCATCACCCACGCCCGGCTCGAACCCGCCCTCGCCCACGCCAAACCCCACGAAGTTTACCAGTTCGAGCGCGTCGGCTATTTCACCGTCGATACCGATTCCACCACGAATCAACTCGTCTTCAACCGCACCGTCACCCTCAAAGACAGTTGGGCCAAGCAACAAACTCCCGGAAGTTAATCCGCCCCCCGGAACCCCGCCGCTTGCGGCTTCGCGATCCTCACCATGCCCCAAACCATCGTCACACGTTTCGCCCCCAGCCCCACCGGCGCCCTCCACGTCGGCGGCGCTCGCACCGCGCTCTACAACTGGGCCTTCGCCAAACGTCATGGCGGCAAGTTCCTCCTCCGCCTCGAAGACACCGATCAAGCCCGCTCCTCCGACGCCGCCGCCGACGCCATGCTCAAAGACCTCGCATGGATCGGCCTGGACTGGGACAACGCCAACGATGTTCCGCGACAATCGCAACGATTGCATCTCTACAACGCCGCCATCGAAAAACTCCTCTCCGCCGGCAAGGCCTACGAAGACAACGGCGCGATTCGCTTCAAAATCCCAGCCGAACCCATCAGCTTCCACGACGAGGTTCGTGGAGATGTCACCATACCCGCCGGCCAAACCGAAGATTTCGTCATTCGCAAAACCGATGGTTTCCCGACGTACCACCTCGCCGTCGTCGTCGATGATGCCGACATGGGCGTCACCCACGTCCTCCGCGCACAGGAACACCTGAGCAACACACCCAAGCACATTCTGCTTCAAAACGCCCTGGGTCTGCCCCGTCCCACCTACGCCCACTTCGGCCTCATCCTCAACCAAGACGGCTCCAAAATGTCCAAACGCGACAAGTCCAAAACGGCACAACAAGAATTGCGCCGCTGGCTTGACCAAGGTGGTAATATTGAGTGGTTCGCCGAAGAATGCGTATCACGAAACGATTTTATAGATATGATTGGAAAATCGGAAGATTCAGCAAAAAAAGTTTCGCCACAGGACATTAAAGAATTTTTGACGAAAAAATCCTCCGAATACTCCGAACTGGATGTCAAAGACATCCCTGAACGGATCGCCGAAGTACTAGGATTCACATTGCCGGAAATCGATGTGGCTGATTTCCGTGAATCTGGCTATTTACCCGACACTCTCTGTAACTATCTTGCCCTATTGGGTTGGAACCCAGGTAACGATTTGGAAAAGTTTGACAACACTTTTCTTGCCGGCAATTTTTCGCTAGATAGGGTGAATAAAGGGGATTCTAAGTTTGACCGCGAGAAACTCGCCTCATTCAACAGCGATGCAATTAATGAAATGCCGGTTGATGAATTGGCCATTGAATTCGCAGAGCGATTGTTCCACGCCTATGGTATGCCACCAAATCCCGGTTTGAAATACCTTCTGACTGAAAAAGACTATCAGCTTTGGGATAATGCCATTCATCATGTCGGAGTTGGAGAGGGACAGCGACTTCCTACAAGTCCTCCCCCCATTGCATCGGGAGCCAAAAAGTTTGACATGGAACATTGCCGCCTATTAGCGGAAATCTATCGCCCTCGCAGCAAGACTTTGTGTGACCCGGTGAAATTGGGTAAATTTTTCTTCGACTGGAATCTATATGCTCCCGATCAATACGATCCCAAAGCCGTCGATAAAATCCTCAAAAAGAACGACAACGAAGGTTTGAAGGTTTTGGCACAATTGCAGCAAACGCTGAATAACGTCGCCGACGCCGATTGGAACGAACAATCCATCGAAGCCGCCGTCAAGCTGTTCGCGGAAGCGAACGCCCTTGGCCTGGGCAAAGTCGCTCAGCCCCTCCGTGTCGCCGTGTCCGGTTCCACCGTCAGTCCCGGCATCGGCCAAACCCTCACCATCCTCGGCAAACAGGAAACCCTCCAACGCATCGCCAACTGTCTGGCCCTCTGCGGCCAATAAATCACAAATCCAAAATCACAAATCGGAAATCCACCCATGTCCCTCATCGTCACCGGCTCCATCGGCATCGACACCGTCATCACCCCCTTCGGCAAAGCGGAGAACGTCCTGGGCGGCTCATGCACCTACTTCGCCGCCGCCGCCAGTTTTTTCACCCCCGTCCGCATCGTCGCGGCGGTCGGCGAGGATTTCCCCCGCGAACATTTCAAAATCTTCGAGCATTTCAACGTCGATACCGCCGGGCTGGAAATCCGCAAAAACTCCCGCACTTTTCGCTGGACGGGGAAATACCGCGACAACATCAACGAACGCGACACGCTGGACGTGCAGCCGGGCGTGCTGGCCGAGCCGATCCCGACCGTTCCGCCGCAGTTTCGAGACAGCGAGTACGTGTTCCTGGCCAACACCCACCCGGCGGGGCAGATGGAACTGCTCAAAAGTTTTCCGAAGGCGAAGCTCGTGGTGGCCGACACGATGGACCTGTGGATCAACACCGCGACGGACGAACTCAAAGCCCTGATGCAGCGGATCGACGGGCTGGTGCTGAACGATTCGGAAGCGAAGATGATCACCGGCGAATCGAACATGGTCCTGGCGTCCCGGCTGATCGTGGCGATGGGGCCGAAGTTCGTCATCATCAAAAAGGGCGAACACGGGGCGCTGCTCCAACACCGCGATGGCGTGGCGGTGATGCACGCCTACCCGGCCACCACGGTGGTCGATCCGACGGGGGCCGGCGACAGCTTCGCGGGCGGATTCATGGGCTACCTCGCCCAGACCGACCGGCCGGACCTGGCGGCCATCAAGACCGCGATGGCCTACGGAACGATCGTGGCCAGCTACAACATCGAGAGTTTCACGCTGAATCGGCTGATGGAAATTTCGCGTAAAGATATTGATCGCCGTTTGTCGGAATATGCGGATATCGTGCGATTTGACGTGAATTAAAAAATCGTCAAACAACCCGGCGGGAGCGGCGACATGATCCGATGTTTCATCGCACTGGAACCCGATGACGCGGCCCGCGCCGACCTGCGCCACGCGGCGGCGGAATTGGACATGACCGGCTGGCGCCAGACGCCGGCGGGGAAATATCACATCACACTGAAGTTTCTCGGCGATGTCGATGCGAATGAACTTGACGCGGTGAGCGATGCGATTCGACGGGCATGCGCGGATGCCGGGCCGATCTCGCTGCGGGGGACACGGGTGGCGATGATACCGAACGACCGGCGGCCGCGTGTTCTGGCGGCGATGTTCGAGGCGACGCCGCGGATCACGGAGCTGGTGGAGCGGCTGGAGGTGATGCTGGCCGATGCGGGATTCGCAATGGAGGGCCGGGCGTATCACCCGCATGTGACACTGGCGAGAAAACGCCGCGGAAGCGCCGGGGGGCGGGCGAAAGTGCGGGATGTGCGGCTGGACCACATCACGATCGAGGCGGATCGGATCGCGTTGATTCAGTCGATACTGACGAATGATGGGCCGATCTATGAAGTGATGGCGAGATTCGCGCTGGAGGCGAAGGCGTAGAGCTATGGCCGTGGCGACCGGGCGCAAGTGGCTCGACATCTACGAAACCGAATCGGGCCGGGTGCTGATTCTGGACAATGAATTGCACGGCGAGACATCGGCGGACCGCGTGCCGAGGGTCGCCACCGCTCGGGGCGTCGACCTGAGCCAGTTGTCCGACATGCTGTGCGTGGAGAATCTTCGCGGCAGGCTCAAGGACATTTTCAATCTGCGCCCGTATTTCGCGCGTCTTGAACCGGAAAAGAAAGCGGAAAAGAAAGCGGGACAGGTACGGTTTTGCGGGAATGTGTGAATCGCGGGCGGGCAATGGGGGAGGCGCGTGGATGGAACGGGTGGTGAAGAAACCGGATTTACAGACCCA
>JBAYVY010000120.1:0-9771 GCA_041674345.1 Phycisphaeraceae bacterium
ATTCGTCATTATTTCTTGGTAGGAGCCGATGACCAGCCGTAATTCACATCGCACATCGCACATTGAACATCGCACATTCCCGTTGACGCTCGCGCTCGGCCTCGCCGTGATCGCGCTGTGCGAACTCGGCGTGTTCGCTGATTTTTTCTTCCGGGGTCGCATCATCGTGCCGCGTGCGCCGTTGCCGGAACCGGCGGGAATCGTGCAGGAAATCGCCCGGTGGATCGCCGTGCATCTGGCCGCCATCGTCTGGTGCGGGTATCTGCTGACCGCCGAAGGATTACTCACGCAGCTCGCCTGGAAGCGCCACCCAACTTCCGGGGGCGGGGGTTGTGTGCGTCGGCGGCCGTGGTTGTTCATCGTGGCGTATCTGACCAGCGTGCCGGTGTGGTGTTACTGGGACTTCGTCAATTTTTATTTCATGGACGCCTGGCGCTACTTCGGCATGATGCGGGGCGCGACGGATCGGTACGTCAGTTATTTTTTCGCGTTCGCGGCCATCAGCCCGGCGATGTTCCTCGCGGCGCAGTTGTATCAGCAGTGGGGCCTGGCGAAGTTCAACACGAACACGGGCCGGCGGGCCGGGGGCGTGACGCTGCTGGCGTGCGGCTTCATCAGCACGGCACTGACGCTGACATTGATGTTCGTCTGGCGCGATCAACTGTCATTCGGCTTGTCGATCACGAACGGCGCGGCGCTGCTGACCCTTCCGGGGGTTTTGACATTTGCGATCACGCGACGGGCGCTGCCAAGCAGCATGGTGATGGGCGCGGGCTGGGTGGTGTTTTCGATTCTGATACGCAACCCGATCAGCAATTTCACGCTGTGGGCCGCCCCGCTGTTTTTGCTGGACCCGATCAACGCATGGCGCGGCCGGCCCTCGATTTTGCGGGACTGGATGAACGGTCGATGGGGGCGGACGATTTCGCTGATGGCGGGAGGACTGACGTGCGGATTGTTGTGGGAGTTCTGGAATTACTTCGCGGTGGCGAAGTGGATTTACGTGCTGCCGTTTTTGGGGCCGCTGGAACAGGTGCGATGGTTCGAGATGCCGGTGATCGGATTGATCGGATTTCTGCCGTTCGGCCCGACGTGCTGGGTGATGATGCAAAGTTTTCCGCTGTTGATGCCGGGCGTGGCGGAGGAGACGGCGGGGGAGTGGGATGTGATGTGAAGAGGGGGATTCACCGCAGAGGCGCAGAGACGCAGAGGAAGAATGGAACCACAGATGAACGCGGATAGACACCGATAGATTCAAATTTTGATTTCTGCTCCGTGTTTATCTGTGTTCATCCGTGGTTTCAAATTCTTGTTTTCTCTGCGTCTCTGCGGTTAAAAAATCACCGGGTGTTTTCGCGGAGGTATTGAAGCCAGGCGGATTGGACGGCGGAGGGGGGGCCGAAGGATTGGGCGAAGTCGTCGGCGAACTGATCGGCGGATCGCGGGCCGGGGGGCATGGCGAGCGCGGCGGCGATGTAGCGGCGCAGATCGGACGGACGCTGGTTGTAAAAATAATGGAACAGCGACCAGGCCTGCGCGTAGGCGGTTTCACGCGGGGCTTGTTCGGCGGGGGCTTCGGTGAGCGCGATCAATTGCGTCAGCGGCGGCAAACGGTGATCGCGGTAGGCGGCGAGCAGTTCGGAGCGGCGGGAAGGATTGTCGAAGGAAGGCCCGAACGGCGCGGCGGGGGCGATGGTTTCAAAGTTGGTGGCCAGTCCTTCGCTGAACCAGAAGGGGTACTGAAGATCGCGGCGCTGGACGCCGGTGTTGAAGGCGAGTTGGTGGGCGGATTCGTGAAGGGTTTGACGGATATTACCGAACGCGGTGACCAGTTCGTAGCGGGCGCGGGCTTCGATGAGTCGGCGTTGTGCGTCGATCAGTTGCGAGCGTGAGCCGGGGTTGGCGGTCGATTCACCCAGCCAGCGTTGTTGATCGGCCTCGGCTTTTCGCAGGTCGAGCAGGAGGTTTTGGACCTGGGGGCTGGTCTGGAAATTGAAGAAGGCGACGCGGTTGGTGCGAGAGGAGTAGTATCCGCCGGACCAGTTGTTGTTGAAGCGGTCGATGTTTCGGGCGTAAGTCTGGAAGTCGGCATGTTCGTTGAACAGAACGCAGGCCAGACGTTGGCCGAGGGGCTGGGGGTTGATGCCGATTTTGCGGAACGCGGCGAAAAAAGTGTCGTGAGCGGATTCGAGGAGCGTGACGCGCGTGTCGGCCCAGAGGGCGTGGCCGTCGTAGATGACCAGGTAGTGATCGGATTGCCGGAGGAACCAGCCGGAGGGGAACTGGCGTGCGAGTGCGTCGCGCTGGGCCGGATCATCGGGGATGGGGGCGGAGATGAGGTTGACATCGGCGAAAAGAAGACTCGCCACGGAGAACACGGAGATCACAGCGGAAAATAATAATTTGAATCTCATCTCCGTGTTCTCCGTGATCTCCGTGGTGAAATCTTTTTCATTATGCGTGGGTGAGTTGTTTGGCGACCTGTTGGCGGAGTTTGTTCAGGTCGGCGTTGAAGCGGCGGATGCCGTCGGCGAGTTTTTCGGTCGCCATCGCGTCTTCGTTGAGCATCCAGCGGAACGTCGGTTCGTCAATGTCGATGTGTTTGACATCGGCGGATCGGGCGGCGTTCGCATCGAGGGCGCGGACCAGTTTGCCTTCGCGCTGTTGAAGTTCGACCAGCAGGTCCGGCGCGATGGTCAGCAGATCGCAACCTGCGAGCGCGACGATCTGGTCGGCCTTGCGGAAACTGGCGCCCATGACCTGCACGGGATGACCGAATTTTTTGAGATAGGTGTGGATTTCGCGGACGGAAGACACGCCGGGATCGTCGGCGATGGGGATGTCCTTCACGCCTTTGTCTTTGCAATACCAGTCGTAGATTCGTCCGACGAAGGGGCTGATGAGTGTGGCGTTGACCTTGGCGGCGGCGACGGCCTGGCAGAGGCAGAACATCAGCGTCATGTTGGTATGGATGGATTCGCGTTCGAGCAGTTCGGCGACCCTCATGCCTTCCCAGGTGCTGGCGAGTTTGATGAGGATGCGTTCGCGTCCGATCCCGGCGTCTTCGTAGAGCCGGATCAGACGATGCGCCTTGTTGAGCGAGCCGTGCAGGTCGAAGCTGAGGCGGGCATCTACTTCGGTTGACACGCGACCGGGGATGATGCCGAGGATTTTGACGCCGAAGTTGACGAAAAGTTTGTCGAGGGTTGCTTCGAGACGGGCGGCGGAGTCGCCGGACTGTTGGCGACCGAAAGCGACGGCGTCATGGATCAGGTCGGCGTATTCGGGTTGTTGTGCGGCTTTGGCGATGAGGGAGGGATTGGTGGTGGCGTCTTGCGGACGGTGCTGGGCGATGGCGTTGATGTCGCCGGTGTCCGCGACGACGGTGGTCATGGTGCGCAGTTGATCGAGGATGGACATGCGGCGGCTCCGGGTGGATAGTTTCCAGCAGGATAGCACGATCCGCAGGGCCGGGCCAATAATTATCGGTGTGAATCACGGCGGAAATTCCCGGCCGATATTTCGGAATGCAGGCAAGTCAACGGGAACGATGTCGTCGGGCGAGAGGGCAGCCAAGCATGCTCGTGGCCAACAGCGCAAATACCGACAGAGAGGCGGGTTCGGGAATAGTGTAGGAAAAGATTGTGCCTTCATAGTGTTCACCGCCGATGGTAGTCAAGCCATATAGCGTATGGTCGATGAGGAGTAGATCACCATAAGGATATCCGCCGTCGTTGCTCACGTTGAAGGAATGAAGATTCGTGTACGCTTGGGTGAGGGTATCGAATGAAAAAATAGCGCCGGTGTTGTACGTGCCGCCAAGACTTGTCATGCCGTAAAGAGTGGTGCCTGCCAGAATAAGAGACCCTTCCGGGCGGAACCCGTCGGCATCGGTAAATGTGTGGAGAGAAGTGTAGGTATTGGTGAGCAGGTTGTAGGAAAAGATGGAACCTGCGCCACCATTTGCCCAATCGATAGTCATCCCATAGAGGGTCGAGCCGGACAAAACGGGTCCGCCAACGGGTTGAAAGTGATCCGCATTCATGAAACTAAAGAGCGTTGTTTGAGTATTGGTGGTTAAGTCGTAGGAAAAGATGGTGCCATAGTATTGGGGGCCGGATGGGGGACCTCCCCCATTGTAGGTAAAGCCATACAATACAGATCCGGATTGCGACAGTGTGCCGTTCGGTTGTCCTTTTGCCAACGAATCAAAGGTATAAAGAACTGCGTGCGTGTTTGTGTTTGGCTCAAAAGAGAAAATCGTGCCGTAACTGAGTGGAGATGGTCCGCCTCTGGATGTTGTACCATACAGAATGGAGCCGGATTGACGTAGAGAACTAACAGGCCAAGCACCGCTGGAAGAATCAAAGGAATAAAGAATGTTATACCCATTGGTGGCGAGGTTGTAGGAGAACAGAGTGCCGTCATCATTATCGCCGCCTAATGGGGTCGTACCATAGAGAATGGAGCCGGATTGAATCAGCGAACCGCTCGGTTGACCATTTGGCTGATCGAAAGAATGCAGCACAGTGTGTGCTCCGCTCACAACGTCGTAGGAAAAGGCAGTCCCGTAACCAAATTCGCCGCCAGCATTTGTCAGACCATAAAGCGTTGAACCGGAATGGATGAGCGAACAACCAGATGGTACACCGCCATCGGTTCCTCCCGCAAAAGAATAAAGAACACTGTATGGATCAGCGCGGACTGTGACGGGCGCTCCAATTAGCAACAGTGCTATGAGAACGAAGTATAAATAACCTTGCTTCCCGCAGATGATTGTGAATGTGGCGTGGTCGTGATTGGAACGATAAATACGATTCCCCGTCATGGTGCGCCCTTTGGCTGGAAAGAGTGAACGACCGCTTGGCGTTACCCCGTACCCCGATACGATCGGTGTCGTAACGCCCGAACACAATTCAAACTCTCTCTGGCCTGTCCCCTGAACAGGGCGAAAATTCCCAAGCGGAATGTACCACTTCCAATTGGAGAAGCAAGTATTTATTTTTGATGATGCGGGGAGGCGTTGAGGCAAGCCCGAGTCAAATTATTCGGAGATTTCCGCGTCGTCGGTGTCGTCTTCGCCGCCGGCGATCCGGGGTTTGTAGTTTTCGCCGATGGGTTTGCCGTCGGTTTTGCGGATCGTGGGCAGATCGGTTTGCTTGATGTGATTGAGCAGGGCGAGTTCCCATTTTTTCCGCGATTTCTCGTCGAGTTTGGACCACGCCAGACGGCCGCGACATTTGGGGAATGTCGAACAACTGAGCCACGGCCCGCGCTTGGACTGGCGGACATAGAGCGGGGCTTCGCACTTGGGGCAGGGGATGTCGGTGGCCAGCGGCGCGGGGGCGGGAAGTTTGACGTTGCCCTTGCGGTCGAGGTTGATGATGCCCTTGCAGGCGGGGTAGTCGGAGCAACTGAGGAACGGTCCGAAGCGTCCTTTGCGGAGCATCATCGGTTTGGAACAGACGGGGCAGGCGATGTCGCTGGCTTCGGGGGTTTGGGGCTGGCCCTTGCGGTCGATGGGCGCGGCGAATTTGCAATCGGGATAGCGCGAACAACTGAGGAAGCGTCCGTTGCGACCGAAGCGGTAAACGGTGCCGGCCCCGCAGGTGGGGCAGGGGTAGGGGGCGGGTTGCATCTCGGCCTTGGCGTGGGACATGCCCTCGTGCGCCTGGGCGAGATTGAGTTTGAACGGGCCGTAGAAGTTGTGCAGCATTTTCACCCAGTCGTGATGCTGCTCTTCGACGGCGTCGAGTTCGGCTTCCATCTGGCGGGTGTAGCCGACGTCGAGGATTTGGGGGAACGCCTCGACGAGTTTGTCGGTGACGACCATGCCCATGTCGGTGGCGAAAAATCGCCCGGCGTTTTTATCGACGTACTTGCGCTTGACGATGGTGTCGATGATCGACGCATATGTGGAAGGCCGCCCGATGCCCTCGGCTTCGAGCTTCTTGACCAGCGAGGCCTCGGTGTAACGCGGCGGAGGACTGGTGAAACTCTGCGTCGGGTCGATTTGCAGCGGCGCGACGTGCTGCTGTTCTGCCAGGGGGGGAAGAATGGCTTCGTCTTCAGGGTGCGGGGCGCCGACGACTTTGTAGAAACCGTCGAACACGAGCGTGCGACCGGACCCCCGGAAGGTGAGGGAACCCCCGGAAGAACCCCCGGAAGAATCCAAGGCGGCGCTTCGCTCTGCCTCGGCTTGGGAACTTCCGGGGGTGCTCTGTCTTGGCTTGGTGTTGGTGATGAGGTAGGTGGTGGTGTCCCACTCGGCGGCGGTCATCTGGCAGGCGACGAAACGCTGCCAGATGAGTTTGTAGAGTTTGTGCTGGCGCTCGTCCAATGACGCTTTGACGGCGGGATCATCGGGGTGCAAGGACACGTCGGTGGGTCGGATGGCTTCGTGGGCTTCCTGAGCGGCTTTGTTGGAGGAGGCGTAGAAGTTGGGTTTTTCGGGGAGGTATTTTTCGCCGAGTTTGTGAAGGATGTAATCGCGCGCCATGCCGAGCGCTTCGCCGGAGATGTGGGTGGAGTCGGTGCGCATGTAGGTGATGAGGCCGACCGAACCCAGGCCGCGGATGTCGATGCCCTCGTACAGTTGCTGCGCGGTGCGCATGGTGGTCGAAGCGGCGAAGCCGAGCTGATTCGCGGCGGTCTGCTGGAGCGTCGAAGTGATGAACGGCGCGTAGGGCCGGCTGCGCGTACGCTTGGTCTCGATGCTTTTAATCAACCAGTTGTCGGTTGGCGAGATCAAGCCGACCAGCGTGATTTTGTGTTGGGCCGGACCCTTGGCGTTGGGGTCATTGACGACTTGTTTGTCGGCCAGTTGGAACCCGGCGAGCTGCGCGACGCGCAACGCATCATCCGCGTTTTTCGCCTCGAACTTTTCGCCGTTGACTTCGACCAGTTCTGTCAAAAGCCCGGCATGTCCGGGGGCGGCCAGCCATGCGAGTTTCTCCCGGCCGCTGCGACCGGCGACCGGACGATTGTTCCGCATTTTCGGATAATCACCCAGCCACTGTTCCCATTGGGCGGCGAGCGAGGCGGCTTGGGACAGATCGGTCGTGAAGTAGCCGGTGATTTTCCAGTATTCTTCGGGGATGAACGCTTCGATCTCGCGTTCGCGTTCGACGATGACCCGCACGGCGACCGACGGCACCCGCCCGGCGCTGAGTCCCTCGGCCACTTTTTTCCAAAGCAGCGGCGACACCTGATAGCCCACGATGCGATCGAGAATGCGACGGGCCTGTTGCGCGTTCACTTTGTCCAGGTCGATCTTCCGGGGGTGTTCAAAGGCGCGACGGATTTCATCTTTGGTGATGGCGTTGAAGACGACGCGGTTGGGCTGGTCCAGTTCGATGCCGAGTGCTTCGGCCAGGTGCCAGGCGATGGATTCGCCTTCGCGGTCCAAGTCGGTCGCCAGCCAGACGCCGGACGATTTTTTGGCGGTGCGTTTGAGTTCGGCGACGGTCTTGGCCTTGCCGCGTTCGCTGATGATTTCGTAGGTGGGTTGGAAATCGTGTTCGAGATCGACCCCCGGCACCGGATTCTTCACGCCCTTGGGATTTCGTTTGGGCAGATCGCGGACGTGGCCGACACTGGCCAGGACGATGTAGCCCGAGCCGAGGTATTTGTTGATCGTCTTCGCCTTGGCGGGCGATTCGACAATGACCAACTGCTTGCCGTCCCCCTTGGGTGCGGCAGCGAGTTTGCTTCCGGGGGCGGTTTTACTTCCGGGGGTAGTGGATTTAGCCATGATGTAAGGTAACTTTCGGTCAGATACAGGAACAACATCGGTCCGATGAGGGATCGAATTGCAGTCAAAACCGGATCGGGGTGCGGGCGATGGGGGACGAAAAAACACACCGACCAAGGGCAAAGAATTGAACCCCCGGAAGATGATTTGTCAAGCGGCGGTTCTAAATATGTTCGCTATTCGTCGGCGGGAACATCGCGCAGAAATTCGCTTCGCAGCCATTCCTCGGGAACCGGAATCCGCACTTCGTCACCCGCGGGCGGATAAAGCACCTCCCCCGGTTTGCTCGCCGGAAGTTGCGGGTTGGCATCGGCGATCACGCTGGCCGGCGCGAACGGCCCCAGGTAATGAGCCGCGATGTCCCGCAACGTGTCCAGCTTTTGCACCGTGTAAAACAACTGGATCGACCGGGAAGTCAGCTTGCCCTCCCGGTAGTCCATCTCATGCACGACGCGCTCGTGGATGTCCGCCACCAGTGATACTGCCATCGCCGCCATGATCGCTGTGACCATCCATTGCCGCATCATGTTCGTCCGCATGTCGCACCCCGCGATTGGTGAAAGTTGCCAGCATCAGATACTCACCCCCATGCAAACGCTCGGCATTTCCACCGACCGCCGCGATCAGATGGCGGCGGTCACGGCGCGACGACTTCGATGCCGTCGAAGCGGCGGAAATCGCGGTCGAACGTGCAGATGCGCCGCACGCCGTTCTCTTTCATCAACACGACCGTGCGGGCGTCGAAAACCAGGTTGGCGCTGATCCAGGAATGTTTGCGAAGCAATTGCTGAAAAAGATCGGCGTGCCGATCCGTCTCGGTCAACATCCGCGCGGAGCCGACCAGTTCACGGAGATACGCCCACGCCTCGGCGGTCGCCGCGGGATGCGCGGTGATGGCCGGGTGCGTCGCCACACGCAGATATTCGTACAGGTTGCCCCACGTGACATACCACGCCCGCGACCCGGCGCGCAATTGCGCCAGCCGATCGCGGCAAACCTGATGGTGCGGCGAATCAGGGTTCGTGGCGTACAACAGAATGTTGGTATCGACCACCATCAACCCCGGCCTTCCATCAGGTCGTACAGCCGCTTGCGATTGCTGATGTCCGTTTTGAACCGACCGAGACGAAACTTCGGCAAAGGCGGCATGGCGGCATGAATGGAATCGGACGCCTCCAGTTTGGACCGAATGGCCTCCTCCACAAGGGCGGTCATCGTCCGCCCCTCGTGCGCGGCACGGGCCTTGAGTTGCCGCATCAGCCGCTCGTCGATGTTCAGTGTCGTCTTCATCATATGGAAAACCATATCTTTGATATGGTTATCTGTCAAGCAAAAAACCGCGGCTTCGCCTGAAAGGGTTCGTGATAAGCGGACCGCTTCACGCCTGCCGGAGGCCGACGACCGGGCCGACCGGGGAGCATCCACCGGGCGTCCGACCTTTTACGCGGTATTTACCGTAGGAAGCAGCCGTATCTCATAGGTCTATTTTCGACGAAAATAGACCTACGCTTGCGACCTGAAAAGCGGGGGTAGCGGCTGATTTCGCCGGGGGGGGGCACCGGGGGATTTCACCGGGGGTTTCGCTTATCCGCATTTGAGGTCTAAACTATCCGGTATGATCGTCATGCAATCCACCCCACGTATCGTCGTGATCCTCGGCCCGACCGCCGGGGGCAAGAGCGAACTGGCCGTCGCGCTGGCCGAGCGGTTCGCCGGCGAGGTCATCAACGCCGATTCGATGCAGGTCTATCGCCACCTGGACGCGGGGACCGCCAAACCATCGCGCGAGCTGATGCGGCGTGTTCCGCATCATCTGATCGACGTGGCCGAGCCGACCGACACGTGGACCGTCGCCGACTGGCTGGTCGCCGCCGAGCGTTGCATCGCCGGGTTGCACGCGCGGGGCAAACCGCCCATCGTGGTCGGCGGAACGAATCTGTATCTCAAGGCATTGCTGGAAGGTTTCTTCGACGGCCCCCCCGCCGACGAAGCGTTCCGCGCCACACTGGCCGACGTCA
>JBAYVY010000121.1:0-9769 GCA_041674345.1 Phycisphaeraceae bacterium
GCAAGCCGTCCGCGACTCGCTGGCCGCGGTCAACACACGCCATCGGGACAAATTGAAAAGCACCCTCACGCTCAACTTCCAGATGTTCAACGATGTTCAACTATTGGCCGCGTGAGGTATAATGCCCCGGCGTGCCGGCTTCAGCCGGCATGGTGTTGCCCGAACACGGCGAAACGCCCGTTCCCGTACCCCCACGTCACCGCGGCGACACGCTTTCCGGGGGGCGGCTCGCTTCGACCCGCTCATCCACCCACCGCGTCACCGGCGAATCCGCCTTCATGTACGCCCGCAACTTCGCCCACGGCACATCGGTCACCATTCTTACGCCGCCGGGCCAGGTGATCATGCCCGCGAAGTAAACCTGTATGCTTTCCGGGCGAATCGTAAACGCAACGATGTGAAAATTGAGCATCGGCCATTCATTGCCTGATGTTCGTCGGTTCGCATCCTCACGAACGGCATTTTCCAGAGCGTTGGACCATGGCGTGCCTGGCTCGAACAAGTCTTTCAATTCCAGTGACGCCGCGCTGCCATTGTCCCACACGAAATTGCGTCCTATCGGGCAGCAGTCTCCGCGAGCGTGCCCTACTTGCGCTACATCTGATTCCAGAATGCTGACGAGTTTCGGGTCGGCTGTGATAACTTCAAAATAGCAGTGTTCTCCCAGTGTGTCATAACCTTTGGAGCGTACAAGGTGTTCCCACACATCACTCCAGTCCAATTCAAAATCGCAATCAACCACATACGTTCGCAGGTGAGATGATAAGAGATCGAACGCTTGTGCCGACAACGGCGAATGCGATTTCAATTGCGGAATATGTGCAGTGGTGATGTGTGACAATCCTCGTCCCGCGATGCGGAAACCGATACGCCGCTCGATCACCAGCACGCGCTCCACCATCGCCGCGTCCGGTGCTTTCGGGTCCACCGATTCCCAACGTTCGCTCTGATGCGGTATCACGATCCACGCCGCGACCGACACGAGCAACAACACGATCGCCGCGACGATGAGCCAGATGGATGTGCGCGTTCGCATGAGCGGTGCCCCTGTGATGTGATGCCATGATAGCGTCAACGCGATGATTTGCCGCTTGCGGCTTCGCGAAGCCACAAGCGGCTACAACCGCCGCACCGTGAACAGCGCCACCGTCGCATACCCGTTGCCCATGCGGTCGTTCAACGCAAAACCTTCCATCACCGCCGGGGCGACGGGGTAGCCGCGTTTGATGACTCGATCCAACCATGCCGCCAGATCGTGTTCCGCCAAGGCCCGCGTTTCGGTGAACAGCACCAGCAACAATCCCGCATGGAAAATCAGCGGGTCGCCGGCCAGTTTTTTAATGTCGTGCGACACCGGCGAAAGCAGTTCGGCGCTGTAACGGGCGAACGGCCCCTCGGTGGTGAACTGGCTGACGGTCTTGATCTCCAGCCAGAACGCCGCCTCCATCACCACCGCATCACGCGGCTCGAACAGCGTCGTCTCCGCATCGGGGTCCATCAATGGCCGATCATCCGGCGTCAGCACGACATCGCAACGCTTGACGCTTTGCGGCTTGCGGTGATGCGGTTTGCGATCAGACGGATAGGGTTGTTCCGGCCAGACGCCGAAGCCCGCGTCGCGCAGCGATTGTTGAATCAGCGGGTGCAGTTGTAATTCCTCCAGCACGTCGATGCCGTACACGGCCTGTTCTTCATCCAATGCCGCCGCACGCCGCCGCAAACCCGATGTGACGGCTTCCACAATGTCGTAAGCGCTCCAGCCCATGAGGATATTGTATTGCCGATTTTCGATTTTCGATTTGAAGCCCGAGGTGGCTTCGCCTCTTCAAATCGAAAATCGACAATCGGCAATCGACAATCACCCCTGTTTTCCGTTACGCTATTTCTCTATGGACGCAGGGTTGGTTTATCACGAGCAATTCCTCACGCACGACACGGGCTATGACCACCCGGAGCGGCCCGATCGGCTGCGCGCGGTGATCGCCGCCCTCGAAGCGGCGGGGCTGCGAAAACAACTGCGCGACATCGCGTTTCAGCCCGCCGAGGCGACCGACATCGACATCGTGCATGACGCGGTTTATGTGGACCGGTTGCGCGAGGCGTGTGAGAGCGGCAGGGATTTCATCGACTCGATGGATACGCCGATCTGCGCCAACAGTTACAACGCGGCGTTGTGGGCGGCGGGGGGCATGTTCGCGGCGGTCGATCTCATCATGGCCGGTGATCTGCGGGCGGCGTTCTGCCCGGTGCGTCCGCCGGGCCACCATGCCGAGAAGGGCGAGGCGATGGGGTTTTGTCTGTTCAACAACATCGCGCTGGCCGCCGAACGGTTGATCCGAACGCACGGATTGAAGCGCGTCGCCATCGTCGATTTCGACGTCCACCACGGCAACGGCACGCAGCACATTTTCGAGAAGCGGCCCGACGTGCTGTTCATCTCCATGCACGAACACCCCAAGTTCCAGTTTCCAGGAACCGGTTACGCCCACGAGACCGGCATCGGCGAAGGCATCGGCGCGACGCTGAACATTCCGTTTCTGCCGGGCGCGGGCGATGCGGAGGCGCAGCAGGCGATGGTGACACAGGTGCTGCCGACGCTGGAAAAGTTCGACCCGGAGTTTTTGTTGTGCAGCGCGGGGTTTGACGCGGTGAGGGGCGATCCGCTGGGGCATTTGGAGTGGTCAGTCGAACAGTATGGTCGCATCACGACGCGGTTGTGCGAATTCGCGCGGGTGTGCTGCCGGGGGCGGTTCATCAGCGTGATGGAGGGCGGATACGACCTGGGTCTGCTGGGGCGATGCGCGGTCCAGCATGTGGGGGCGATGATTGCTACGATGTCGGTGGCGAGTAGCGAGAAGCGGGTGGTGAGTAGCGAGTGATGAGTAGCGAGTAGCGAGTGTACGAATGCCGCGCCGTCCGCTACTCGTTACTTAAGGACTCGCTACTCACGACTCCCATTCAATGACTCACCGCCTGCTACTCACGACTCGCCACTCAATGACTCGCTCCTCACTACTCATTACTCGCTACTCATTACCCCCCATGCCCACTGACAAACAAAACAGCGAATGGTACGCCGACGGTCTGAGGTTCACCTGCACGCAGTGCGGCAACTGCTGCACGGGGCCGACGGGTTATGTCTGGTTCAACGTGCGGGAGCTGGGCGAGATGGCGAAGTTCGCCGGGATCAGCGAAAAGGAGTTCATCCGGCGGCACGCGCGGAAAATCAACGGGCGATTTTCGCTGAACGAGCGCCAAACATCGCACGGATACGATTGCGTTTTTTTGCAGCGGGGTGATACGGGGAACCCCCGGAAGGCGGGATGCACGATTTACCCGGTGAGGCCGGGGCAGTGCCGGACCTGGCCGTTCTGGCCGGAAAATCTGACGACGATGAAGGCCTTTGAGCGGGCGGGGGCGAGGTGTCCGGGCATGACCAGGGGATTGGCGGGCGAAGGGAACTTCGTGCCGGTGGAATTGATTCGCATCGTGCGGGATTCAGCCGGTGGATGACGTCATGAACGATCAATGGCGGCAATGGTTCGCGGCGTGCGAGCGGGGCGGCGCGGCGGATGTGTCGTTGCGCGATCTGTATGGGCGGATGGATGCGGACATCGCGGCCAGGTCGCCGGCGTGCTGGTTGAGCGGCAAGTGCTGCCACTTCGATGAATACGGGCATTTGTTGTATGTGACGGGGTTGGAGATCGCGTGGGTGGTGGGGCGGACAGCGCGGGGGCTGACGCCCGCCGCTAAACACGAATCACGCGATTGTCCGTATCAGAACGGCAAGTTGTGTCAGGTTCATGCGGTTCGCCCGCTGGGGTGTCGGATTTTTTACTGCGACCCGGCGGCCCGGGGCTGGCAGCATGAGATGTATGAGCGATACCTCGGCGAATTGCGGATGCTGCATGACCGGCTGGGGCTGACGTATCGTTACATGGAATGGCGGGCGGGTTTGACCGAAGCGATCGGGGTTGGAAAGATACTGCCATGAGTTCAGCAGGGAACAACCGCAACGGCATCGGCTTCCCCCCGGAAGGGGCGGTGGTGGTGCATTTCGACGAACCGCTCACGCTGGCCGGAGGCAAAGTGTTGAACGGCTGCGATGTGGCGTATGAAACATTCGGCGAACTGAATGCCTCGAAATCCAACGCGGTGTTGATTTGTCACGCGCTGTCGGGCGATTCGCATGTGACCAGCAACGCGCCCCCGCCCCCGGAACCGTCCCCGGAAGGCGTACAACCCGAAGGTGTGCAATCCGACAACCCCGGCTGGTGGGAACAGTACGTCGGACCCGGCAAGCCGATCGACACGCGAAAGTATTTCGTCGTCTGTTCCAACGTCCTGGGCGGCTGCAAGGGCACGACCGGCCCCGGCTCGATCAACCCGCGAACCGGAAAACCCTGGGGTCTCGACTTTCCGATCATCACCATCGGCGACATGGTGGAGGTGCAACGCCGATTGATCGACCACCTGGGCATCGACACGCTGCTGGCGGTGATCGGCGGGTCGATGGGCGGGATGCAGGCGTTGCAATGGTCGGTGCAATACCCCGACCGCATGCGAGGCGTAATCCCGGTGGCGACGACCACGTCGCTGGGCGCGCAACCGCTGGCGTTCGACACGGTGGGTCGCAACGCGATCCTTTCAGACCCCGCCTTCCACGAGGGCCGCTACGCCGAGCAGGGCGACAACCCGGCACGCGGGCTGGCCATCGCTCGCATGTTGGGCCACATCACTTATCTGTCGGAACAGGCGATGCACGAAAAGTTCGGCCGGTCCCTGCGCCACGGCGAACACCTGAACTACGACTTCGCCAGCCAGTTCAGCGTCGAAACGTACCTCGATTACCAGGGCGACAAGTTCGTCGAGCGATTCGACGCCAACACGTATCTTTACATCACCCGTGCGATGGATTATTTCGACCTGGCGGAAAACTTCGACGGCGATGTGCGGCGGGCGCTGGGTTCGACCAAGGCGCGATTCCTGGTGATGAGTTTCACCAGCGACTGGCTGTTTACGCCGGAGCAGAATCGTCGGATTGTGCGGGCGCTGGCGCGCGGCGGCCGACTGGTGTCGTATCTGGAAATACCGTCACCCTATGGGCATGATGCGTTTTTGCTGGAGTCGCCGCAGCAGGCGCGGGCGCTGGCGGGGTTTCTGGCGTGCCTGTTGCGCGACGTCGATCAGCAATCCGCCCCCGCGGTGGAACTGGCGTCATTGGGCGAAGATGAAAAAAAGCGGTTGGACCTCGAACGCATCGCGCAACTGATTCGGCCCGGCGAATCGGTGCTGGACCTGGGCTGCGGCGAGGGTCGCTTTCTGGCGCACTTGCGATCCGCCGGCGGTTGCGCGCAGGTGCAGGGCGTGGATGTGGATGTCGATAAATGCGTGGCGTGCATCGAACACGGCGTCGATGTCGTGCAGGCCGACCTAGATCAGCCGCTCGATTGCTTCGGCGACAAAAGTTTTGACGCGGTGGTGTTGAGTCGGACGTTGCAGGTGGTGCGTCACCCGCCGGTGGTGATGGCGCAGATGTTGCGGGTCGGCAAACGCGGGATCGTGACGTTTCCGAACTTCGGTTACTGGCGTAACCGGGCGCAACACATCTTCCGTGGGCGTGTGCCGGTGTCGCGGAACCTGCCGTTCAGTTGGGCGGACACGCCGAACCTGCATCATTTGTCGATGAAGGATTTCGAGGACTGGTGCCGGTCGCGGGGCGTGCGCGTGTTGCGCCGGATCGCGATGGATTACCAGGCGGATGAGCGGATTCGGTTGTTGCCGAACCTGCGAGCGACGGACGCGATTTACGAGATCAGCCGGGAATAGCCCGAATGATTCACCGTGGAGGCCGCAGAAATCGCAGAGGCGAAAACAAGAGATTGAAACCACAGATGAACGCGGATTAACGCAGATTAAATTCCCTTGATGATTTTTTATCCGTGTTCATCTGTGTTTATCTGTGGTTTCATCTTCTTCTGCGATCTCCGCGACCTCTGCGGTGACTTTTGAATCATTCGGGTCAGCCCTCGCTGCCGCGACGGAATGTCCGGGGCGTGGTACGGAGGATGCGGCGGAAGGCGCGGTTGAAACTCGACAATGTGTTGAAGCCGACACGATGACTGATGTCGAGGATGGCCGAGTCGGAGGAGCGCAGCAACGACGCGGCCATGCGGATGCGCAGGTCCAGCCAGTAATCGCGGGGGGATTTGCCGACCGATGCGTGAAAGACCCGGCGAAACTGGGGCTGGGACAGGCCGCAGCGTGATGAAAGCTCGGTCAGGGTGAGCGGTTGATCGTAGTGCCGCGCCAGGTGTTGCAGCGCGGGGGCGATGCGGTCGAAGGGCGCGGATGACGGCGGACGTTTGCGCTGACGCGGGGCGATGCGGCGCAGTTCGATCATGATCTGCCAGACCAGCGAGCGCACGGCGGCATGTTGATCGGCGCGGGGGTGGGTCAGTTCGGTGACCAGACGTTGGACCAGTTGGACGAGCCAGGGGTTTTGCGCGGAGGAGATGAGGTTGTTGAATCGAGGCCCGCGCAGGGGGGCGGGGTCGATGGCGGCCAGGTCGGGTTCAAGGGTGCCGAGCAACGCGATGGGATCAAGGTAAATCCAAGCCCATCGGCTGACACTTCCGGGGGCGCTGCGCGCCAGGTGTGGTTCGGCGGGTCCGATGACGCTGATGTGATCGGCGGCGAAGGGGAGGACTTGGGAGCCGACGACGAACAGGCCGTGGCCCTCGAAGCAGCAGCCGATTTCCCAGCAGCGGTGGACGTGGAGGAATTCGATGGGGCGGTCGCTGTGGAGGTGGGGGTAGTGGATTTTGATGGGGAAATCGCGGGGCGGTTCGACGGCCTGGTAGCGGACGCGGTAGGGATCGGGTGATCGTTTTCGCACAGTGGATGATCGAATCAGCGTGGATGTGGGCATGAAATTACCATATCATGGCGGACGGTTTAATCAAGGAGCAAACCATGCCTGGTTGGGACAGCTATCGTCAACTGGTGAAGGATGAGTTCGCGCAAGCGGCGGAAGAGGGACGCGATGTGAAGCGGGTGGAGGCGTTGCGCGGTGAATACGAAGCGGCGGGGGACGATGAGGCGAAATTGCTGGCGGTGTGGGGGAAGATGCTGGCGCTGCCGATTCGCGCGGATTTTCCGTTCGTGGAGCCGAGCGATTGGGCGGGGATTCGCGCGGCGCGACCGGCGGGCGAGCATCGGCTCGCGGGGTTCGATGAACGGACGTTGGACGACAAATTGTATGGCGCGTGGCTGGGGAGATGTTGCGGTTGCGCGCTGGGCAAGCCGGTCGAGGGGTTCATGGGATCGCACAACGGCATGAGCAGCCGGGAACGCATCGGCACGTATCTGAAGGCCATCGGCCCGAATGAGTATCCGCTGAACGATTATTTTTTGCAGCATTCGCCGGCGGAGGAACGCACGGGCAAGGTGGGGTGTTACCCGTCCACACGCGAGCAGATCGCATACATGGAGAGCGACGACGACATTCGTTACACGGTGATCGGGCAGATCGTGTTGCGGGATCGCGGGCGTGATTTCACGAGTTGGGATGTCGCGGCGGCATGGATGCAATACCTGCCGTACCGCTTTGTCTGCACGGCGGAAACGCAGGCGTATCGCAACGTGGTGATGCGGTACAGCATAAGGTACGACCGTCCGGTCGATGACAACACGATCGACTGGAACTGGGTGGCGACGCATGAGAATCCGTACCGCGAATTGATCGGCGCGGACATCCGTGTGGACAGTTGGGGTTACGCGGCCCCGGGCAACCCGGAACTCGCCGCCGAATTCGCCTGGCGCGATGCTCGCATCAGCCACGTCAAGAACGGCATCTACGGCGCGATGTTCATGGCGGCGATGATCGCCGCGGCGTTCGCCGGCGACGACCCGATGGCGATTGTCGAAGCGGGCCTGCGTGAGATTCCCGAAAAGTCGCGGCTGCATGTCGAGATGCGACAGGTGATCGACATTTGCAAAAAGTATGATTGTGACCCCCGGAAGTTTGAAGCGGTGCATGAAGAGATTTACGGCTTGCTGGGGCACTATCACGCGGTGCATACGAACAACAACGCCGCGCTGGTCGTCGCGGCCCTGCTGCTGGGCGGGCATGACTTCGAGAAGGTCATCACGATTGCGGTGATGGGCGGATGGGACTCGGACTGCACCGGCGCGACGTCGGGTTCGATCGCCGGAGCGATGCTCGGTGCCAAACGATTGCCGACCAAATGGACGGGGCGGCTGAACGATAAACTGATGTCGCAAGTGGACGGGTATCACCCGATCGCCATCAGCGAATGCGCGAGTCGAAGCGCGGAAATCGCCCGAAAAATCAAGGCATGGGCGTAAGTCACGGCAGGGGCTTGAACGCCGTCACGAACGGATCAGCACGGTGTACTGGTACGTCAGCGTCGAGGTTCTGCCGGGTTGGATGTCGATTTTCCAGATCAACTGATGCCGGGCGTTGACGGCCCGCAGGCCCTTGGCGGTGTCGATGACCTGGGCGTTGTCTTTGTTTTCGGTCACGTCGCCGCTGAGTTGTTTGGTGACTTCGACTTTCACCTGGTCGGCCAGGTGGCTGATGAGTTTCAGTTCGCCGCGCACGGTGACTTTATCGTAGCGGTAGCCGTAATACTGGGCACTGTTGCGTTCGCGGCTGACTTCAAATTCGCCCTGATCGGCGGCGATGCGCAGGGCGCGGTTGATGCGGATGTCGCTCGTGTCGCCGACGTTGGTGAAATAGCAGATGTTCTGCCCGACGATCTGTCCGTTCTTGACGAACATGGCCGGGGCGGTGGTCAGGGGCATTTTGCCCGCGTTGGTCAGACGGCAGACGTGCCAGACTTCTTCCTGGCGAGGTGCGGCATTGCGTTCGTCCTGTTCGCGGCGGTATTGGTCGTTCTGGTCGAGCATGTCGGAAATTTTCCATGTGTACACATGCTCATAGGGCATGGAAGCGGTGAACAACGGAATCGTGGCGGTTTCGTTTTGCCTGAGCGTGAGTCTGGCGATGGGATAGAGGAATAAATCTTCGGCCTGCTGACCGGGCTGAGCGGAGCCGTAGTTGGGCCTGGCCCTTCCCTCCCAATCGCTGAACATGCCGTAATTGGATGTCACCGCCGCTTGTTGCGCCATCACGCCGAATCCGCCACGCTGATTCTGGTTTTGCCCGGAGCGGGTTCCTTCAGTTCCATTCGCAACACGGGCGTCTTTTCGGTCTGTTCAAAATGCCTGTTGTCCGTGGCACCGTCCACGGTGCATTGCATGATGCTGTTGGTGTTCACGGCGGTGATGCCGCTGTCGGTTTGCACCATCGCGATCGGCGGAGAATAGTAGGGGGGGTGTTGCGATTGACCGATTCATCCGGGTGGGGCGACATGACATAGGGCGAGGGCGGCTGAGGCGGCTCGGCGCGGGTGACGCGGAGCAGTTTGCCGCGAATCGGCGGTTGGTTCTCGCCGCCGGTGATGAGCGTGACATTCTTGCCGACGGCGGCCTGAAGCAACTGCGACAGGTTGACCGGAAGTTGTGAGCGGGTGGTCGTTTCGAGCGAGGTGAACAGGCCGGTCACGGGGACGGCGGGGGCGGACGAAGTTTCCGGTTTGGGTGTTTTTTTCGGCATTGTCCGAAAGGCGGATACAGCCGGGTTGTCGCAACTCAAGTAGAAATGTCCCCTGTTTGGACTCAGTAGAAGTGTCCCGTGTTGTGGTTCGCCGGGACCGGCGCAGCGGAGGCAAGGGCGCAGCCC
>JBAYVY010000122.1:0-9698 GCA_041674345.1 Phycisphaeraceae bacterium
GTCGTTGATGCGATCGCGGAGGGCGTCTTCGCTGAACGCGCCGAAGACGACGGAGTGGATCGCGCCGATGCGGGCGCAGGCGAGCATGGCGACGGGCAGTTGGGGGATCATCTGCATGTAGAGACAAACGCGGTCGCCTTTTTTTACGCCCAGCGATTTGAGTGTGTTGGCGAATCGGCAGACCTGCTCGTGCATCTGTTTGTAGGTGATGGCCTGTTGCTCGGCGGGGTCGTTGCCTTCCCAGTGGATGGCGACGCGGTCGCCGAGTTTGTCCAGGTGACGGTCGAGGGCGTTGTAGGCGATGTTGGTTTTGCCGCCGATGAACCACTTGATGTGTACGTTGTCACGGAAGGACCAGTCGGTGACCTTGTCCCATTTTTTCTGCCAGTGGAATTGTCCGGCGATGTCGGCCCAGAAGGTTTCGGGGGAGTCGATGGACTGGCGATACATTTTCTGATATTCGGCGAAGTTTTTGACATGTGCGGCGGCGGCGAAGGCGGCGGGCGCCTCGATGAGCTTGCCGTTGTCATGCGATACGTTGGACGTGCTGGACATAATGAAGTGTCCTCCAAAAAAGCGGCTGAAGGTGCCTGGGAACCAGTGGTTTGACGCGGCCCTGTCCTGCGGAGAATACCATTTCATCGCATACAAGGCGAGGAAGCAAGCCCCCGGAAGCAAGCCCCCGGAAGCAAGCCCCCGGAAGCAAGCCCCCGGAAGCAAGCCCCCGGAAGCAATCGCCCGGAAGCAATCGCCCGGAAGCAATCGCCCGGCCCGGGAGGTTGTCGCGGGCCGGGCTTGTGGAAGACGGCGTTTATTTCTTCATGGGACCGAGGGGCATGACGGTTCGTCCGTACACTTCGTTGAGGACTTGCGCCAGTCCGGTGTACATGGCCGAGGCGCCGCACACGATGCCTTCAATGCCGATGAAGGTTTTGAATTCGGGCTTGAGGGCGGTGCAATGCTCGGCGGCGAGAAGGAAGAAGAGAATGACCAGTGAGCCGAACACGAACTGGAGCGCGCGGCTGAGGCGGAGGGTTCCGATGAACATGAAGAAGGTGTAGATTCCCCAGACGATGAGGAAGGCGGCCATGGCGGCGTCGTTGGGTTTCTCCGCGATGCCGAGTTTGGGCAGGAGCAGCAGTCCGGCGAGCACCATCCAGAACGCGCCGTAACTGGCGAAGGCGGTGGTGCCGAAGGTGTTGCCCTTTTTCCATTCCATCGCGCCGACCATGAGTTGGGTGATGCCGCCGAAGAACAGACCCATCGCGATAATCATGGCGTCGAGGGGGAACAGGCCGGCGTTGTGGAGGTTGAGCAGGACGGTGGTCATGCCGAACGCCATGAGGCCGAGCGGCGCGGGGTTGGCGGTCGTGTCCTTGATTTGTTGAACGACTGACTGATCTGACATAAAGCGTCTCCGGGAAATGTGGGATGAATGGAGGGCGGCGTCCACGCGGACGCCGCCCCGATGGTTTACCTGTTAAAACAACATCTGCACCTGTGTGCGGACGACGACCTGGCCATCCGCTCCGGCGGCGTCCTGGCGCCAGCCCAGCGCGCTGGACTCGAAGATCGAGCCGATGCCGCTGAAGGCGTAGCCGACGTCGAGGGAATACTTCAGTTGATGCCTGTGGAAAAAGTAGTTCACGCCGGTGGACAGAAGACTCAGGTCGTCGTTGTCGGCGGTGTCGGGATCGCCCCATTCATAACGGGCGATCAGTTCGGTTTCATCGGTGACGAACACGCCGCCCTGTACGACAACGGCGATTTCATCGGCGCTGCGACCGCGTGAATCGTGCTGGCCGGTGACGGCGGCGAAGAGGTTCCAGCCCGGTTGTTCGAGCGATCCGTCCACGGTCCAGCGGAGCGATTCGATTTCGCCGGTGTCGGTCGTGCCGTATTCGCCGATCTGCCAATGCGCCGCGCCGCCGAACACCAACAGCGGATTCTGCGAGCGCCAGCCCTCCCAGTCGGTGTAGTCTTTCCAGTCGCCCATGACCTTGATTTCGCCGCGGCCGGTGAGTGCGACTTCGGTGTCGCGCTTCGACCAGGTCGTGTTGATCGCCGAGGCGCCGTCATTGAACGAAACACGCCCCCGGAACATGTCGCCCTGATACGTCGCCATGACGCCCTGCGTGTAGGTGCCGCAGAACTCGCCGGCGACCAGCGAACGCTCGATGAATTGGAGCGAGGTTTCCGACACGAGGTATTCGTACATGAACGGCAGCTTGAACTGACCGGCGGTGACGGACCAGTGGGCGTCCAGCACTTTGGTGATGTAGGCATCGAGGATCACCGCCGCGCCGGAGCAGTCGTAACCGGCCCAGAAGGTGTATTGCCAGGTCGGATCAATGACGTGACCGGCGAAACCGAAGCGGCTTCGCGTGATGCCGAAGCTGCCCCGGTTTTCGTCGCCGCTGGTATCGCCGCTCATCGCCGCGCCGGGTTTTTCCTGGCGGCTGTAGGTGTAGCGCGCCTGCAATTGCCCCTTGATTTTCAGCAGGAAATTGCCGTCCTCGCCGGCGAGGAAAAAGTTGCTCCCGTCGTGACCCGCGGTGATCGCGCTGTCCATCAACGAGGCGCGCGTTTCCGCGTCGCCCAGCACTTCGCGCACCAGCGATTTGATCTCGTCGGCGCGATGCGCGGTCAGCCATTGCCCCTCGGCCTGCCGCCGCATCTGCGCGATCTGCTGATCCTGCGACGCCAGCCGCTGGTCCTGCGTTTGCAATTGCGTCTGCTGCTGTTGCACCAGCGCTCGAAGCTGGTCCAGTTCGTCCCGCATTCCGTCATTGTCCGGCGAGCCGAACGCCGGCAGCCCCGCCAGCAACAATACGCAGCCCAGTTCATACATCATTCGCGGTCTCACTCAACGGCCCTTTCCAAATGAACAACCACAGCGGCGACTCACCGCTTCGCTTTTTTCCGCAGCCAACACAGCCACGGGTCGATTTGTCCGTTTTGCACCGACACCTCGATCAATTCCACGCCGGGATTGATCCGCTTCACATCGCGCGTGAACACGTCACGGTCGAATCGCACGTAGGGAAGCAGATCGGTTTTGTTCAGCACGATCAGTTCCGCCGCCGCGACCAGGTGCGGATGCTTGGCGGGTTTGTCATCGCCCTCGCTGACGCTGAACATGCCGACCTTCACGTCCTGTCCCAAGTCGAAACCGACGGGGCAGATGAGGTTGCCGACGTTCTCGATGACCAGAATGTCCAGTTTTTCCAGAGGGATTTTGCTCATCGCCGAGCGGACCTGATGCGATTCGAGATGGCACGACCGGCCGTTGTTGATCTGCACGACATCATCGCAGTGCGCCGCCAGCCGGTCGCCGTCGCGCGTGGTCGCCAAGTCGCCGACGAGCACGCCGATCGCCAGTTCGCCTCGCATCGCTTCCAGCGTCGCTTCGAGCAGCGCGGTTTTGCCGCAGCCCGGCGAGCCGATCAGGTCGATGGTGAACACGCCCGCCGCCTCCAGGTCGCGCCGGTTCATCGCCGCGACTTCGTCGTTCAGCTTCAGCACGTTTTCGACGATTGGCACCTGTTTCATGTCGCCGCCCTTTCTTCGAGTACGGATCGCTCATCTCTTACTTCCGGTCTTACTTCGGGGGGCATTTCGTCAATCTCAATCGCCGTCAGCGTCAACGCATCGTCGCCGCCTGGTGTCGCATCGTCACATCCGCATGAGCATCGCTCGAACAACGCCTCGCTCTTCCATCTCCGCCCGCATTTCGGGCAGGTCAGTTGGTACGGCTCGATGGTCAGTTCCAACGCCGCGCCTTGCATCGCCGTGTCTTTCGTACCCGCCGCCCACGCCCATCGCATCAACTCCGGCTCAATCGCCCGCATCGCGCCGGCACGCACCTTCACTTTGCGCAGCGTCGCCCCGTCGGGCGTGTGCCGCCTCACCTGTTCCAGCAATGCGATGACGATGGATTGTTCATGCATCGCAGGTCTCCGGTTCGGTGGTGATGCGGAACGGTTCGCCGCAACTCCAATCCATCGCCGCGCGATAGAGCATGTCCGTCACGCGGCTGACGGCATGATGAACGACCATGCTCAGCCCCTCGCCGTGGTCCATGTCGGACGCGCCGATGCCGATGACAAATGCCCGCTGGTCCGCGGACCCGCCGTACAACGCCCGGCTGATCGCCAGCAGTTGCGCCGGCGTCACATAATGTCCGACGCCCGCCGCTTGCGGCTTGGCATCCTGTTCGACCTCTTCCACCGTCACGCGCCCCGGCGATATCCCCATCCGCGCGTCGATGAACACCACATCGCGCACAGGAGCCGCTTCCTCCGCCAGTTCCGGCAACAACTGGTGCGTCGTCACCAAAACCGCGCTCGTTCGCTCCAGCACCAAACGCAACCGCTCCACCACCGCCACGCCCGCGCCGTCATCGCGCCGCAACGTGTTGCCGATGCCCACGATCATCAGTCCCTTACAAAGCCGCGACCGCCCCCGGAAGCTGTCGGGGTTTGCATCACCACAAAGCCGCGACCGTTGGTCGCGGTCTTCCGGGGCTATGGCGTTATCCGTTTCGTCGAACTTCATCCAACACAACTCCGTTCACATCTTGCAGTGAAAGCACCATCGGCATCCGTCCCAGCGCGTGCGTCGAACAACTCAGGCACGGGTCGAATGTGCGAATCACCGCCTCGACGCGGTTCAACATGCCTTCGGTCAGTTGGTTGCCGTCCACGTAGCGCTGCGCCACCTGCAACACGCCTCGGTTCATGGCCAGATTGTTGTGGCCGGTGGCGATGATGAGGTTGGCCCACGCCATGCGGCCGTTGGCGTCGATCTTGTAGTGGTGAATCAGCGTGCCGCGCGGCGCTTCGCTGACGCCCACGCCTTCCGAACGGTTGGGTCGGGCGCGTGATCGCACACGGGGGTTCAAAATGTCCTCATCGCCGATCAGTTTTTCGATGCGCTCCACGCCGGCCAGTGCTTCGATCAGTCGCGCCCAGTGCTGATGGAAACCGGACGCCGCGGGGTTGCCCGCCTGTTGTTTGAACTGCCGCAATCTCGCGTCAGCGCGCGGCGTGCCCATCTTCGTCGCCAGGTTCAATCGCGCCAGCGGCCCCACCCGGTAGATGCCGTTCGGGTAGCCGTCGGGCAGATAGTAGGGGCTTTTGAGATAACTGAACTTTTCGACCGCTTCGCCGATGTGTTTGAAATACTCGCGATGCGGGATCGCGGCGACAACGGTTTTGCCGGCCGCGTCGATCATCTTCAGGTCGCCGTCGTAGTGTTCCCATGTGCCGTCCGGCTGGACCAGGCCCATGAACTTGGTCGGGAAGTTGCCGAAATGGGCGATTTCATCGGCGAATTGCGCGTTGAACGCCGCGAAGAAATCGACGGTTCGTTCGGCGATGGTCATGGCGTCGGGAATCATCGCGCGAATCTGATCGAGGTGATCGCGTGTCAGCGGCTGGTTGACCCCGCCGGGCACGAGCCACGCGGGGTGAACGCGCTTGCCGCCGAGCAGCGAGATGATCGACTGGCCGAACTTACGCAGTTTCACGCCATCGACGGCGCGGTCGGTGTGTTTTTCGATCAGGCCGACGATGTTGCGTTTGGCCGGGTCGCTGTCGAAACCCAGCAGCAGGTCGGGGCTGGACAGGTGGAAGAAGCTGAGGGCGTGGCTTTGCACGAATTGCGCCATGTTCATCAGCCGCCGCAGCTTCGCGGCGGCCGGGGGGATTTCAACGGCGAGCAAATCATCGCACGCCTTGGCCGACGCCATGAGGTGTGAGACGGGGCAGATGCCGCAGATGCGGGCGGTCAGCGCGGGCATCTCGGTCAGGGGCCGGCCCTCGCAGAACTTTTCAAACCCGCGGAATTGCGTGACATGGAATTGCGCGTCGGCGACCTTGCCGGCGGCGTCGAGGTGCAACGTCACTTTCGCATGGCCTTCGATGCGTGTGACGGGTTCAATGGTGATCGTGCGTGTCATATTGCGATCCTGTTGCGAGCGGAACATGCGGAGGTTGAGAAGAATGACGAATGACGAAAATCGAATGACGAAAGAAATCTCAATTCCCAAATTCCAAATGGATCGGCCCACGGCGCGTTCATTGGAACATTGGAATTTGGAATTTGATTCGTCATTCGATTTTCGTCATTCGTCATTTCAATATTTCGTGTGTTACAAACCAAATCTCGTCACCGTCCCGGTGTCGGGGGTTCGACCGGCGAGCAGTTCGGTGAGTATGTGGTGGATGGCATCCGCCGGCGGGGGGCAGCCGGGGATGAACAGATCGACCTTGATGATTTCATGCAGGGGCCGGGCGGTTTTCCGCAGCGGCGGAATGCCGACCGTGGGTACCCCCTGGTTGGCGGTGGCGTTTTCGACGTAGGCGCGTTGGAGGAGTTGGTCGATTTTGAAGGGATTGCGCATGGCCGGGACATTGCCGGTGACGGCACAATCGCCCAGCGCGATGACCAGTTTGCTGCGCCGGCGGATCAGATGGGCCAGTTCGTAGTCGTGTTCGCTGGAGACCGCGCCTTCGACGAGTGTGGCTAGCACGTCGTCGGGGAAGGTTTTGGGATCGACGACGGGGGAATGCACGATATCGACGGCGTTCACCAGGTCGATGATGCGTTCGTCAATGTCGAGCAGCGACATATGGCAGCCGGAGCATCCGTCCAGCCAGACGGTGGCGAGTTTGGGTTTCATCTGGGTCATTAATGATTACTCCGCATTTTTCGCAGGTAGGGGAGGAAGGTGGGTTGTTTGGTCATTTCGCCGGTGGCGGTGCCTTTTTCGACCAGCGCGCCGACGGGGCAGACGTGGACGCATTTGCCGCAACTGGTGCAGGTGTCGCTTTCGCCCCAGGGGGCGTCCAGGTCGTGGATGATTTTGGCGTTGATGCCCCGGCCCATTTCATCCTTGGTGTGCGCGCCTTCGATTTCATCGCAGACACGGACGCATCGCGTGCAGAGGATGCAGCGGTTGTGATCCATCCTGAAACGATCATGCGAGCTGTCCACTTCCTTGCGGGGGTAGCGGTAGGGGATGTGGATGTGGGTGATGCCGAGTTTTTGCGCCATGGCCTGCAACTCGCAGTGGCCGTTGCTGACGCAGATGGAGCAGACATGATTGCCTTCGGAAAAGAGCATTTCGACGATGGTTCGCCGATAGGCCTGGAGGCGGGGCGAATCGGTGGCGATCCGCATGTTTTCCGCGGCGGCGGTGGCGCAGGCGGGCAGCAGCTTGTTGGAGCCGACCACTTCAACGAGGCACAAGCGGCAGCCGCCCCAGACGCTCAGCCCTTCGATGTGGCAGAGGGTGGGGATGTCGATGTCATGTTCGTGGCAGACCTGGAGGATGGTCTGATCGGCGCGGCAGGAGACATCGGTGCCGTCGATGTTCAGCGTGAAACTACGTGTTGGCGGGATGGTTGTTGGGGGCATGTTGATTACCTTGGTGGGTTGCTCCGGGCATATGCGGGATGCGTTGTGCGGGGGTGCGGAAGTCAGGTTTGCCCGCAAGCCGCATCCCGCATTCCGCAGGCCGCGTTGATCAGTTCGGTGTATTCGCTTTCAAAGTAGCGGAGTGTGGAGAGGACGGGATTGGGGGCGGTCTGGCCCAGGCCGCAGAGCGCGGTGTGTTTCACCGTGTCGCACAGTTCCTTGAGCAGTTCGAGGTCGTCGTTGGTCGCCTGTTTTTTGCAGATGCGGTCGAGCAGTTCGTGCATCTGCCAGGTTCCGACGCGGCAGGGGACGCACTTGCCGCAGCTTTCGCTCATGCAGAACTCCATGAAGAAGCGGGCGACATCGACCATGTTGCTGGATTGGTCCATGATGATCATGCCGCCGCTGCCCATGATGGAGCCGACCTGGATGAGCGCGTCGTAATCGACGGCCATGTCGAGGAATTGGGCGGGGATGCACCCGCCGGACGGCCCGCCGGTCTGGACGGCTTTGAAGGATTTGCCGTCGGGGATTCCGCCGCCGATCTGTTCGACGATGTCGCGGAGTTTGATGCCCATGGGGACTTCGATGAGTCCGGTGTTGTTGATTTTGCCGGCGAGGGCGAAGACCTTGGTGCCCTTGGATTTTTCGGTACCGATGGAGGCGAACCACGCGCCGCCGTTGCGAAGGATCGGCGCGATGTTGGCGAAGGTTTCGACGTTGTTGATGAGTGTGGGGCAGCCCCACAGGCCGTAGCTGGCGGGATAGGGCGGTCGCGGGCGGGGCAGGCCGCGTTTGCCTTCGATGGAAGCGATCAGCGCGGTTTCCTCGCCGCAGACGAACGCGCCTGCGCCGAGGCGGATTTCGATGTCGAAGTTGAAGGGCGTGCCCATGATCTGATTGCCGAGCAGACCGGCACGGGTGGCCTGGCGGATCGCCTGCCGCAGGCGTTTGATGGCCAGCGGATATTCCGCGCGGACATAGATGTAGCCGCGCTCGGCGCCGACGGCGAAACCGGCGATGGCCATGCCTTCGAGAATGCGATGCGGATCGCTTTCGAGCACGGCCCGATCCATGAACGCGCCGGGATCGCCTTCATCGGCGTTGCAGATCACAAACTTCCGGGGGTGATCGACCTTGGCGACGGTATTCCATTTCAGGCCGGTGGGGAAACCGGCTCCGCCGCGCCCGCGCAAGCCGCTGGCGGTGATCTGGGCGAGCACCTCGGTCGGCGTCATTTCGGTGAGGACCGAGGCGAGGGCTTCGTAACCGTCGGCGGCGATGTAGTGGTTGAGGTTGTCGGGGTCGATTCGACCGCTGTTTTCCAGCACGATTTTCTGTTGCCGGGCGAAGAAGGGGGTGGTGGTGTCGCAGCGATATTTCTCGACGACCTTGCCGCTGTAAATCGCCTCGGCGATTTCGGGGGTTTTTTCGGGCGTGACATCGCGGTACATCACGCCGGTCGGTTCGACGCTTAGCAGCGGGCCGGCGGAACAAAGGCCCATGCAGCCGACGCATCGCACTTCGCAGTCGGCGTCCATGCCGTAGCGTTTGAGTTCGCTGACCAGCGCCTCGGCCACCTGGTCGCTGCGGTTGGAAAGACAACTGGCGGCGGTGCAGACGTGCAGCGACAGTCGCACCTTGGATTGGGCGGCCAGTTCGGTCTGTTTGATTTTGCGTAGTTCATCGGGGGTCATGGTATGCGTCCTGCGGCTTGCGGTGTGCGCCTTGCGGGATGCGGGGTGCGGGGGGAGCGGGTTTTCCGCAAGCCGCATCACCGCAAACCGCACCGCGCGAAGTTACTTCACCAAATCATTCAATTTTCGTTCCAGTTGATCGACGGAGACTTTGCCGGCGACCTGGCCGTCGTACACGACGGCGGGTGCCAGGCCGCAGGAGCCGAGACAGCGGGCGCTGAGCAGCGAAAGTTTGCCGTCTTCGGTGGTTTCGCCGGGTTCGATGCCGTATTTTTGCTTCATCTTTTCGATCAGTTCCGCGGCCCCCTTGATGTAGCAGGCGGTGCCCTGGCAGATGACGCAGGTGTGTTCGCCGGAGGGTTTGAGTGTGAAGAAGTGATAGAACGTGGCCACGCCATAGACGGCGCTGAGCGGCGCGTTGAGGCAGGCGGCGACCCATTTGAGCCCGCCGGCGTCGAGGCAGCCGAAACTTTCCTGCACGGTGTGCAGGGTTTCGATCAGCGCGTCGCGCTGATAGCCGTTGCGTCGCATGGTGGCTTCGACGATTTTCCAGCGTTTGTCTTCGCTGGGGGGCGGGTA
>JBAYVY010000123.1:0-9675 GCA_041674345.1 Phycisphaeraceae bacterium
AGTTGGAACTGCTGGCCAAGGAAGTGCTGGCGGCGAGGCGATTGGGGACGGAGATCGCGATGGTGGTCGGGGGCGGCAACATCATTCGCGGAGGCGAACTGGCGAAGGAAGGGCGCATCCCGCAAGCCACGGCGGATTACATGGGGATGCTGGGCACGGTGATTAACGGACTGGCACTGAAGGAAATGCTTGAAAAGCTGGGTCAGCCGGCGAGGGTGATGAGCGCGATTAATCTGACGGCGGTGGCCGAGCCGTTCATCCGGGGCCGGGCGATTCGGCATCTGGAAAAGGGTCGGATCGTGATTCTGGCCGCGGGGACGGGCAATCCGTTTTTCACGACGGACACCGCGGCGGCCCTGCGTGCGACCGAGATCGGCGCGGATGTGCTGCTGAAGGCGACGAAGGTGGATGGCGTGTACGACAAAGACCCGATGAAGTACGCCGACGCGGTGAAGTATGATCGGCTGACGTACCGGCAGTGCATTGAGCAGCATTTGAAGATCATGGACATGACGGCGTTCAGCATGTGCATGGAGAACAACATTCCGATCGTGGTGTTCAACATGAAGACGCCGGGCCACATCGCGCAGGTGGCGGCGGGCAAGACGCACGGAACGATCATTGGGGAATAAGAATATTCACCACGGAGGGCCACGGGGGGCCACGGAGACGGACAGATGGCTGAATTGTTGTACCGGGAATTGACGGGGGCAATTATTGATGCGGCGATTCGCATACATCGTCAGTTGGGACCTGGGTTGTTGGAATCCGCATATGAGGCGTGTTTAACGCACGTCTTGATTCAGGCGGGCATGCAGGTGGAACGCCAAAAGGAATTACCGCTGCTGTTTGAAGGTATCCAATTGGATTGTGGCTACCGAGTAGATATGCTGGTGAACAATCAGGTAATGCTTGAGTTGAAATCCGTGAATGAAGTCACACCGATTCACGAAGCACAACTTCTGACGTATTTGCGACTGAGCGGTATTCGAGTAGGTTTATTGATGAACTTCAATGTGTTGCGTATGCGTGACGGCATCAAGCGTTTTGCCTTATAACATCTTCCACCCGTGGCCCTCCGTGGCCCTCCGTGGTGAAAATCTCTGATCGGAGTCGACTCATGGACATTGACGAAATCATGTTGGAAACCGAAGACAAGATGGACAAGGCGGTGGAGTATCTGCGTGGGGAACTGCGCGGGATTCGCACCGGGCGGGCTTCGCCTGCGCTGGTGGAGTTTGTGAAGGTGGATTACTACGGCACGATGACGGACCTTCGGCAGTTGGCGCAGGTGTCGGTGCCCGAACCGACGCAGTTGTTCATCAAGCCCTATGATGCGAGCAGCGTGCAGGCGATCATCAAGGCGATCCAGGCGTCGGGGCTGGGCCTGAACCCGATGGCGGAAGGCAAGGCGGTGCGGCTGAATCTGCCGCCGCTGAGCGGGGATCGGCGGCAACAACTGGCCGGTTCGGTCAAGCAGATGGGCGAACAGGCGAAGGTGGCGGTGCGGAACTGCCGGCGTGACGGCAACAAACACATCGACCAGCTTGAAAAGGACAAGAGCAGCGGCATGACCGAGGATGCCGCCAAGCAGGCCAAGCACGACATGGACGAACTGACCAAGAAGCACGAGCATCTGATCGAGGAAGCCGTGGCCGCGAAAACGAAGGAAATCACGGAAGTCTGAGAAAACGGGCTTGCGGCTTGCGGTGTGCGGCTTGCGGAAAAACTCGCGCCGCGCAAGCCGCAGGACGCAAGCCGCAGGACGCAAAGCGCAGGACGCAAAGCGCAAGGAACCCCCCATGCCCAACACGCACAAAACTTCGATCGTCGGCGGATTCGACTACGACAACGCGTTCGGATTCACACGCATCTTCCGATCCTTCAAGATCGCCACGCAGCCGGGCAAGCTCGCCATCGCCATGTTCATGATCGTGGTGTTGTACGTCGTCGGCCTCATCGTCGATGGCGTGTTCGGCGGGGGGCAGGTTTACATCGGCGAGTTCGCCCACTATGTCACCCGCTCCGATGACGCTTCCTTCAAGCGATGGCGCGACCGGCAGAAAGACCAGGCACAGGGCGATGTCCTGTCCATTCTGCGGCAGCGGCGCGACATCGGGTTCGACGACGCGGCGGCCATCGCCAAATCGCCGAAATGCTGGTCGCTGGCACGCGCCAAAATCAACGAGTCGTTCAACAACCAAGCCGCGAAACTGGAAGAAGCCAGGTCCGGCATGGACGGCGACCTCTATCAGAGCAGCAAGGCCGTCCTTCTGAAAAATCGACAAGACCTGCTGAAAAACCTGAACGATTTGACGCCGCGAGGCGTGTTCACCTCCATCATCGACATCAAACTCGACGCCTTCCAGTCGCTGGTCAACGCCGCCAAGTCGCTCAGCATCGGCTGGGACCAACTCGACCCCACCGTCACCGCCAATGACCATTCGATCATCGGTTCGATGCGGCTGGTCGTGTACGAAATGCCCCGCTGGCTCTGGGCCACGCATCCGTTGTTCCTGATCTTCTGGGGCGTCTTTTTCATCGGATGCTGGTCGCTGCTGGGCGGGTCGATCAGCCGGATGTGTGTCGTTGAAAGCGCCGGCGGCGAACGCATCGGCATCCCGCAGGCCGTCGGCTTCGCCTATCGCCGGTGGTTCACATTCGCGATCGCGCCGCTGATTCCGCTGCTCATCGCCGGCTTGTTCATGCTGGCGCTGGCGCTGATCGGCCTGCTGTTCCACCTGCCGGTGCTGAACATCGTCGGCGCGCTGCTGTTGGTCGTGGCGATCCCCGTCGGGTTCCTCATGGCGTTCTTCCTCATCGGATGGGCCGGCTCGGTCCACCTGATGTACCCGGCGATCAGCGCCGAGGGCACCGACGCCTTCGATGGCCTGAGCCGGAGTTACAGCTACGTGCTGACCCGTCCCTGGCGTTTCATCACCTACACCGCGCTGATGCTCGCCTACGGCGTGGCGACGTATCTGTTCGTCGGCCTGTTCGTGTTCCTCGCGCTCTACCTGGTGCAGACCGCGCTGGTGACGTGGGCCTCGCCCGTCGCCGCGGTCTTCCCCAAGCCCGTGCTGGGGCACCTGCGATACGAATGGACCGGCGAAGGACTCGGCTGGTCGGCGAAGATCGCCGCGGCGCTGATCCGCGTGATGGTGATGCTGGCCGTCGGCCTGGTCGCCGCATATGTGATCTGCTACTATTTCTCCGCCTACTCGGCGATTTACCTGCTGCTGCGCGGCCGCGCCGACGGCACCGATCCATCGGAAATCCATCAGGAACCGGCAACCCCGGTCTCCGCTCCCACCGGCGTACCGGCTTCATCCGGCATATCCTCCGCCGCGTCTTCCCAAGCCCCCGCCGAATCGCCCGACAAAGCGCCGGACGCGGTCGAAGCGGACAGCGAGTGAATGACAATGACCAAACACCAATGACAAATGACCAAAGAATCACCCATGTCCAATGACCAAAGAGGACGATCCTTCATCTTGGTCATTGGAATTTGGAACTTATTTGGCCATTCGTCATTGGTGTTTGGTGATTCTTTCCATCATTCGGATTTCGTCATTCGTCATTTCCCCGTACAATGCCGGGCTTGAAATCCCCACTGAAAGGGTCTTGTCATGAGCGCACAACGACACGTGATTTCCGCGTTGGTGCAGAATGAGCCGGGCGTACTGGCGCGCGTCGCCGGGATGTTCGCCTCGCGCGGTTTCAACATCGACTCGCTGGTCGTCGGTCGCACCGAGAACCCCGAGTTCAGCCGCATGACCATCGTCGTCAACGGCGACGATTCGGTGCTCGACCAGGTGCGCAAGCAACTGGCCAAGATCGTCGAGGTCGTCAAGGTCGTCGATTACGTCGGCGTGGATTTCGTCGAACGCGACCTGATGATGGCGCGCGTCACCGCCGCCCCCGGAAGCCGCCGCGAAATCGTCGAACTGGCCGAGATGTTCCGCGCCAACATCGTGGACGTCGGCCACGGCGAACTGATGGTTAAAATCACCGGCACCGAAGCCAAGCTCGAAGCGTTCGTCGAACTGTTGCAACCCTACGGCATCATCGAACTGGCGCGCACCGGCGTGATCGCCATGCCGCGCGGCGAAAAAACGCCCGGCATCACCCCCGTCAACCACACCCGCCGCGCCACCACTCGCGGCACCGTCGAGGAAAACACCACCCCCACCACCATCGACCCCGCCGACCTGCCGCCGGGATAATGGTGAATTTCAGCCATAATCCAACAGCCACAAGCCATAAGGGAATCACATGCCTCTGCCGCCGATCAACAGCTACGAAGACCTGATCGCCTGGCAACGTGCTTATGAATTAACGATCGCCCTTTACCGTCAGGCAAGTGCATTTCCGCCGGATGAGCGTTTCGGTCTGACCTCGCAAATGCGCCGCGCCGCTGTCAGTATTCCCTCCAATATCGCCGAGGGCTGGGGACGAAACGCCACCGCCGATTATGAACGCTTCCTTCGCATGGCCCGTGGATCGGCCTATGAATTGCACACACAGATCCGTTTGGCAATCGATTTACAGTTGTTGAAAACCGGCGAGCCGTTATTGCCGATGATTATCGAAGTCGAACGACTTCTAAATGGTTTATTGCGTTCGCTACAAACTCACCACTCCTAGCCGCCTTATGGCTTGTGGCTTATCCCTTATGGCCCTTCTCCCATGAAATACACCCTCGCCCACGTCACTCACGAGGCCGTCGAAAAACTCGGCGGCATCGGCACCGTCCTCGAAGGCCTGATGACCAGCCCCGTCTATCGCAAAAACGTCGGGCGCTCCATCCTCGTCGGCCCCTGCCAAACCCACGTCGCCGTCGATCCCCGCAAGCGTCTGGGCGAAGCCGGCACCGTCCTCTATTCCAGCGTCGATCACATCGACACCCTGCATCTGAGCGCCAAGCTCCGCCCCATCGAATGGGCCTTCAACACCCCCATCGTCTTCGGCCGGCGAACCTTCGATATCCCCGGCGACACCCGCACCGGCGTTGCCGATGTCCTCATGATCGACGTCTTCAACATCTCCGCCGACCGTCTGGGCCGGTTCAAATATCACCTGTTCGAGCGATTCGGCATCGACTCCACCCGATACCAGCAACACTGGGATTTCGAGGAATACACACGCATCGCCGAACCCGCCTTTTACGCCCTCAACGCCCTGCTCCATACCCACGAAAAACCCTGCGTCGTCCTCAGCCACGAGTTCATGGGCATGGCCACCGCGCTCAAGTGCATCATGGACGGCCCCGATGACTTCCGCACCATCTTCCACGCCCACGAATGCGCCACCGCTCGCTACCTCGTCGAACACCACGAAGGCCACGACTCCGCCTTCTACAACATCCTCCGCAAAGCGCGCGAACAACACCTCTATGTCCAGGACATCTTCGGCGACCTGTCCGATCATTTCCGCCATATGCTCATCAGCAAAAGCCACCTCTGCGATGCCGTCATGGCCGTCGGCGATTACACCGCGCAGGAAATGCACTTCCTCGGCGAACACTTCGACCACCACAACATCGAACTGGTTTACAACGGCGTGCCCGCGTTCAAGGTCTCGCTCAAACAACGCAACACCAGCCGCGAAATGCTCACCGATTACAGCGAAAAACTCATCGGCCAACGCCCCGACGTGCTGATGACCCACGTCACACGCCCCGTCATCAGCAAGGGCCTGTGGCGCGATGTGAAAGTCTGCCACGAACTGGATCAGCGATTCGCCCAAACCGGACAACGCGGCGTGCTGTATATCCTTACTTCCGGCGGAGGCCAGCGCCGCCCCCATGACATCGCCCAAATGGAAGCCGAGTACGGCTGGCCCCGATACCACCGCGACGGATACCCCGACCTGGTCGGCCCCGAAGCCGATCTCTACCGCATGATCGCGCCCTTCAATGCCGATCATCGCAACGTGCAGATCATCCTCGTCAACCAGTTCGGCTGGTCGCGCCCGCTGGTCGGCAAACGCCTGCCCGAAAAAATGGACATCGCCGACCTCCGCCGCGCCGCCGATGTCGAGTTCGGCATGGCCACCTACGAACCGTTCGGCATCAGCCCGCTCGAACCGCTCGGCTCCGGCGCGGTGTGCGTCATCTCCAACGTCTGCGGCTGCGAGGGATTCGTCGAATACGTCACCGGCGGAAAACCCGTCGCCAACGTCCTCGTCGCCGATTACACCCAACTCGATCACGATGCCGAGATACCGGAACTATTGAAAATGGGCCGCGCCGAGCGCGACGCCATTGAGGATCGTGAAGCCGCCCGCATCGCCGATGAACTGGTCCGCCGCATCCCCCGCACCGACGCCCAGCGGCAAAAGCTGATCGACGCCGGGCAAAAACTCGTCGCCGAGATGGGCTGGGACCAGGTACTGACCAACAAACTTCTGCCGGTGCTGGAACGCATCACCAACGGCAAAACCAAGGCGAACCCCACCGCGCCCGTGAAGAAGAAAAAGTCCGTCAAAAAGACGCCAGCGAAAAAGAAAACCCAAAAACGCTGACGGATCGTTCTTAAAATGCTTTATCACAAAGAGCGCGGAGCCGCAAAGGCACAGAGAAAACAGAAAAAATGATGCGCAATCACTCAAAACAAAATCAATCTTCTTTGTGTCTTTGCGGCTTTGCGCTCTTTGTGAAAACATCTTTTCATCAACAGCGACCCGCACATTGATGGACCTTCACCCCCAACAACTCACTTGGGCCGCGTTACTCGGTCGCTGGATCGAGTTCGCGCAATCCGCCGTCGCGCTGCCGGATGATGCGACGGGTCGCGCGTGGAAACAGGCCGTGCCGCCGATCATCGGTTTACAGGCCGTCACGATGGCGCTCGGTGAAGTCGATCAACTCGCCCCCGATCAGCGGGCGCTGGGCATCGACCGCGCCAACATCCTCATTGAACGCCACACAAAAGAACTGCTCGATGCGTTCGCCGCCACCGACGCATCGCAACTGCATCCGATGCTGATTGAATTAATCGCCGACGCATGGGCGACGATGAAGATAATTGAACCGCGGAGGCGCAGAGACGCAGAGAAAACTCAATTCTGATTTTTATTCTCTGCGTCTCTGCGCCTCCGCGGTTAATCACTCATTCATCCGTCACGCAACCCCGTGACGCATCCTTCACACTTTTGATGTATTTCCACAGCGTACCGCGGCTCGCCGGGTACGCCGGTTGCTTCCACGCGGCTTGCCGCTTAGCAATCTCTTGTTCACTCACATCCATATCGATGCGATGGTTTTCCGTGTCGATGGTGATTTTGTCGCCGGTCTTCACCAGCGCGATCGGGCCGCCCTCGATCGCCTCCGGCACGACGTGGCCGATGATGAACCCGTGCGATCCGCCGCTGAATCGCCCGTCGGTAATCAGCGCCACATCTTTGACCAAACCCGCGCCGGCCAGGGCGCTGGTGGGCGTCAGCATTTCGGGCATACCGGGGCCGCCCTTCGGGCCTTCGTAGCGGATGATGATGACATCGCCTTTTTGGATTTCGCCTTTTTCCAGGCCGCGCAGCATCGCTTCCTCCTGCTCATACACACGCGCCGGGCCGACGAATTTTTCGCCCTCTTTCCCGGTGATTTTGCCCACACAGCCATCCGGTGCCAAGTTTCCCCGCATGATCTGAATATGTCCGACGCTGTGCAGCGGCTTATCCAGCGGATGCACAATCGGCTGGTATTCCGACCCCGCCTTACTTCCGGGGGCAAACGGCGGCAATTCGGGCACTTCCGGGGGCGCGAGATTCTCCGCCATCGTTTTGCCCGTCACCGTCATCTGCGATCCGTCGATGAGTTTGTGTTTCAGCAGCATCTTCAACAACGCCGGCGTGCCGCCCACCGCGTGCAAATCCTCCATCACGTATTTCCCCGACGGTTTCAAATCGCACAGCAGCGGCGTCTGGTTGCTCATCTTCTGCCAATCGTCAATCGTCAGTTCAATGCCGAACGCCCGCGCCATCGCGATCGAATGCAGCACGGCGTTCGTCGATCCGCCGGTGATGATCGTCAATCGCATCGCATTCAAAAACGATTGCTTCGTCACGATGTCGCGCGGCTTCAAATCCATTTCCAACAGCGCGCGAATCTGTTTGCCCGCCGCGACGCATTCGGCTTCCTTCCGGGGGTCCATCGCCGGGGTGCATGATGAATACGGCAGCGAAAGCCCCATCGCTTCGATGAAACTCGCCATCGTGTTGGCCGTGTACATCCCACCGCACGCGCCGACCCCCGGACACGCATTGCGAATGATGGCGCGGCGCTCATCTTCGGTGATCGCGCCGCTCAGCGCCTGGCCGTAGGCCTGGAACGCGGAGACGATATCGAGTTTGACTTTTTCGCCCTTGAGTTCAGCGCAACCGGCTTTGATGGTTCCGCCATAGACCATGATCGCCGGGCGATTGAGCCGCGCCATCGCCATGATGCAGCCGGGCATGTTTTTATCGCAGCCGGGCAGGGCGATCAGGGCGTCGTACCACTGCGCCCCCATGATGGTTTCGATGCTGTCTGCGATCAGGTCGCGGGATTGCAACGAGTAACTCATGCCGTCGGTGCCCATCGAGATGCCGTCGGAGACGCCGATGGTGTTAAATCTCATGCCGACCATGCACGACGCGACGACGCCTCGCTTGACGTGATCGCCGAGTTCCGCCAGGTGCATGTTGCACGGGTTGCCCTCGTACCAGACGGAGCAGATGCCGACCTGCGGCTTGCCCATGTCATCGGGCGTCAACCCGGTGGCGTAAAGCATCGCCTGGCTCGCCCCCTGCGAGCGGGGCTGGGTGACGTGTGCGGAATACCTGTTCAGTTGCGTGTGTGCGTCGGCCATCTGCGCCTCGATTCGTGGAAGAAAACGGATCGGTTATTATTGTAGCGACATGGGCCGGAAGCGTTTAGCGGGTGGCACGAAGTGCCCCGCGTCCCTCGAACATCTCGAACATGAAGAACGCAACGGCAAGCAGCAAAATCCCAGCGATCCACCCTCATCGCAAACTTCAAGGTACTTATTCGTCGGTGGGGATCAGGTTCAGCATCCGCCCCGCGGTGCGCCGCTTGACGTCTTGAACCAGCATTCGCTCGTTCCGGGCCGTCCGTTTGCCAGGCACCACGCTCAACACCAGCCACCCCCGGAAGCGGAACGGGGTCCAACGCCACGTGGTCCACCTTCCGGGGGTCGCCCAGGCGATCATCCAGCGGATCCTCTTCATCGCCGTGCTTTTGCTTCTTGCCGACAAACGCCCATTTTTCGTCCATCTGCACCTCACGGGTGCGAGGGGGAAAAAGCCGCCAGTTCCTCGTGCAACGCCGCAGCATGTTCCCCGCTCAATCGCGCCAGACGCGGAACAAGGCGAAGGACTGGGCCGGCCAACGATTACGCGAGATCAAACAACAGGGCCTGATGCCCGTGCTGGCGGAGATCGACACGCCGGCCCCAAAGGTACGCGCCGACGCCAGGCGAACCCGTTTGCGGCGACTGCGGCAATATCTGTTGCGATGTCAGCGGCTGGAAATGCTCGACGACCCCGCCGCCATGGCCCGGGGTTGGGACATCGGCTCCGGTCCCACCGAGGCGATGTGCAAGACGCTGACCTTGCGGCTCAAGCGCCCCGGCATGAAGTGGGACACCGATCACGCCGCGCCGATGATGAACCTGA
>JBAYVY010000124.1:0-9568 GCA_041674345.1 Phycisphaeraceae bacterium
CACGATTCCATATGACCCCCAGACCGCGACCACCGGTCGCGGCTTTGTGAACGGCGTGCAATCTTTGCACCCCCCCACTTCCGCAGGCCTTTCCCCCTCTACAATCTCCCATGCCCAGCGCATTCTCGTCCTCGTCGGACCCGAAGGTGGCTGGACCGACGACGAACGCTCCGCCGCCCAAAACGCCCGCTTCCAAACCCTCACCCTCAACCCCTACGTCCTCCGCGTCGAAACCGCCGCACTCGCCGCCGCCGCCGTCTTCAGACAAATCCATTTCTGATGTTTGATTTCTGATTTCTGATTTGTAAACCCCCGCCCCCCACCCAAATCAGAAATCTCCCACCCCGGAGCACCCCCATCAACCACCTCAAACTCCCCCTCATCCTCACCCTCCTGCTTGCCTCAATGCCTTCCCTCTGTCTCGCACTCGACCCCCCCCACGAACAAAAAGCCGAAGCCGCCATCGCCCGCGCCTACGCCTTCCTCCGTTCCTCCCAACTCCCCGATGGCTCCTGGTCCCCCAAGCCAGGCCCCGCCATCACAGGACTGGTCACCACCGCATTCCTCCGCGATCCCAACCTCACCCCCGCAGACCCCACACTCGCCAAATCCCTCGCCTACATCTCCTCCTTCGTCAAACCCGACGGCGGAATCTATTCCTCCATCCTCAAAAACTACAACACCTCCCTCTGTCTCATGGCCCTCTCTCACGCCGGCAATAACCCCATCTACAAACCCATCATCGAAAACGCCCAGCAATTCCTCGTCAAACTCCAATGGGTCGAAGGCCTCACCGACCCCCAAGGCCAAACCGTCACCCCCTCCCACCCCTACTTCGGCGGGTCCGGCTACAACGACTCCTCCTCCGGCCGGCCCGACGGCTCCAACACCGACCTCATGCTCGCCGCCCTCCATGACTCCGGCTACGACTGCAACTCCCCCGCCTTCAAACGCGCCATCGTCTTCGTCTCACGCCTCCAGGGCGCCGCCACCAACGACCTCCTCGCCGACCAAATCGTCCCCGACGGCGGCTTCATCTACGCCACCTCCACCGATGCCCAACACCCCAAACTCCCCCAAACACGCACCAACGATCAACTCACCGAAACCGCCAAATCCACCGGCGAATACGACGGCCCCCTCCCCACCTACGGCTCCATGACCTACGGCGGATACATGTCCTTCCTCTATGCCCAACTCTCCCGCACCGACCCCCGCGTCATCGCCGCTCGCGCCTGGATCGCTAATAACTACACCGTCGAATCCAACCCCAATATGGGCGAAAAATCCTACTTCTACTACATGCACTTCCTCGCCCGCGCCTTCGCCGCAACCGGCGAAAAATCCGTCGCCACCAGTGATGGCCAACTCCACGACTGGGCCAACGAACTCATCGACGCCCTCCTCGCCCGCCAGCAACCCGATGGCTCCTGGTCCAACAAAACCGATAAATGGATGGAAGGCGACCCCAACCTCGCCACCGCCTACGCCCTCAACGCCCTCCAACTCGCCCTAGGAAGAAACTAACCCCTCCCCTCCCCCCCGCGCGCGCCCCATCCCGCTTGCCTCAACGCCTTCATTCCATGTCCCATGTAAGATGTCCCCTCCTTACATTGCACATTGAACATCGCACATTCTTCCCCCCCCCAAGCACGGGACGGCCTTCTTAGGCCAGACCGTGGTCCGCGATCCCCCCCCGCGCGCCCACTCCCGCCCCTTCCTTCCCCCAACCGACTTGGCATTTCCCCCCTTCCGCGTCACAATCTCTCCATGCCTACTCCCACCGGGTCACTCAGCCCAGCCGACTTCATCGCCAAATGGTCCCGCGCCCCCCGGAAAGCAGATATTCAACTCATAAAAAAATCTGCCCAATCGCATACTCTGTGTGATATCATGCGACAGCTAGTTCAATATCACCCATGGATGGATGCAGTGACGATAGTCGGGACAGAAAGAAAGCGACGCTCTAATGGCACGATCAACCAACTTGATCCGGCAGATCGACCGGTTCACGATTGGTACCGCTTTATTCTGTCATATCCACCCCACATCGTCCGAACCTATCTCGATAAATTCGGCGTCAATCTCCGTCAGCGTGTTCTCGATCCATTTTGCGGAACGGGTACCACCGTCGTTGAATGCAAGAAACACGGAATCAAGTCTCGCGGCATCGAAGCCCACCCCATGAGCCACCTGGCCGCAAGCACCAAAGTAAATTGGACAGCCGACCCCTCCGCCCTTGTAAATCACGCCCGAAAAATTGCGGAAAAGACCATCAAACAGTTGGAGAGGGATGGCGTGTCGGATGATTATCTTCCGCTTTGCGATGGCTTAATTACCGATTTCTCCGATGTGGCTGATTTGCGGAGCTTGCCGGAGGATCGGCAAAAACTGCTGCTGAAAAATTCTATCAGTCCTCGCCCGCTGCATAAGGCGTTAGTGTTACTCGAAGTGATCAGAAAATATCACGATCACCGATTCACAGCCCATGAACTGGTCGCATTGGCGAAGACGCTGGTGTTCTCGGCCAGTAATCTGCATTTTGGACCGGAAGTTGGTCTTGGAGATATTCGGGAGGATGCCGCAGTTGTTTCGCCCTGGCTGTCCGCCATAGAGGCAATGGGGCGTGACCTTGATAGTGTTGCGGAGTATCAGAATACAGAAGCGGTGATACATCACGCCGATGCCCGTAGCGCCTCAGGGGTTATCCCCCATCAATCAATTAATGCCGTTATTACATCGCCGCCATATCCCAACGAGAAAGACTACACCCGCACGACTCGCCTTGAGTCTGTCCTTCTTGGTTTGATTGGCGATAAGAGCGAATTACGCGGATATAAGAAAACATTGGTTCGATCCAATACTCGCAGCGTATATGTTGCGGATGATGACGACCAATGGATTAATGGCCATCCGAAGATTCAGGCGATAGCCGATGCGATTGAGGCCCGACGCATTGAGTTGGGGAAAACCAGCGGTTTTGAGCGAATGTATCCACGAGTGACAAAATTATACTTCGGCGGGATGGCTCGTCACTTCGCAGATTTGCGAACAGTTTTGCGTCCGGGCGCACAGTTGGCCTATGTGGTTGGAGATCAAGCATCGTACTTGCAGGTTATGATTCGCACCGGACAACTCCTCGCCGAGATTGCCGAGGCGCTTGGATATGAAGTGGTTTCGCTTGATCTGTTCCGAACACGCATCGCGACGGCCACTCGCGAGCAGCTTAGAGAAGAAGTCGTTGTGCTTCGTTGGCCCGGGAACTAAACATGGCTACCCAAAAACAGCTCGCAAAAAAAATAGCAGTCTATACCCAAGTCGTTACAGAAATCTTCCGAAGGCGACGCAAGGGAAATAGTTTTGATATCCCCTTCGATCGGGCAGACATCAGTCGGGTTGCCGACGAACTTCGGCTGAAGATACCCAAAAATCTTGGCGACTTAATTTACACATTTCGTTTTCGCAAGGATTTGCCCGAAGAAATTCGATCCGTCGCACCAAAGGGCTTGGAATGGGTCATTCGATTGGCGGGCGATGCGAAGTATCGCTTTACGCTAACATCTCTTGGGCAGGTGCGTCCCAATCCGCAGATGATGAACATCAAAATACCGGATGCTACACCAGGCATAATCGAGCGATATGCGCAAAATGATGAGCAAGCCCTTCTGGCCATCGTGCGGTACAACCGATTGTTGGACATATTTACCGGCGTGACCTGCTATGCCCTGCAAAGCCATCTTCGCACCAAAGTGGAAGGCATCGGACAATGCGAGATTGATGAACTGTATGTCGGGGTGGATCGTTCGGGAACGCACTATGTTTTGCCGGTACAGGCAAAAGGTGGAAACGACAAACTCGGCGCTGTGCAGATTGAACAGGACATGGCTGTTTGTCGCGACAAATTTCCACAACTGGTTTGCCGACCCATTGGCGCACAATTTCTGGGCGATTCGGTGGCGCTGTTTGAATTCATGCAGGATGAGAAAGACGTTCGCATTGCTCGCGAATGTCACTACAAGCTTGTGCCACACACAGAAATCTCCGATGCTGATCTCGATCGATACAAGCAAATTGTGGGCAATGAAAAATAATCGTGCGTACATGTCTGATCTGACGAGATAAATTTTGCACTTGCCGCCAAAGACCCGCAACTGAAAAAGCGTACACTGACCCATCTCTACAATCAGCGGCCGACGTGGTTGAAACTCGCCCACAACCAAATCGTTCACTACCTCAACGGCGGTGACTAAATGGAACTGGCTCCCGATCAGATCGCCGAACGACGCGAATTGCTCCGCAAGTGCCTGAGCATGGACCTCATCCGGGCGCATTCTTTCGCCGTCCAGCGAACCGAAGAAGAATTCGTGGAACTCATCAACGGTGCCGCGCGCGACCTGGCCGGCTTGAACATGAAGCGCCCCGAGACCTATCCCGATTTCTATTTCGGCCAGTTCTACACCATCCAGAATTACAAACTGGAATCAGGCAACCAGTGGGAAAAAGTCGAAGGCGAAATCCTCACGTGTCTGGTCATGGAAAGACAGGCCAAGGAAGTGTTGGAATACTTCCTCCAGCAGCCGGACTTTCAGGCCGACTTCACCGGCGTCAAGGCGCGATTCTCCCGCTGGCGCAATACGCTGGATTCCCTGCTCGGTTTCAAGCTGATCCGCAAACTGCCCGTCAAAGGGAAGGATGCCACGGTTTATGCGTTGCGCGGAGAACTGTCAGCGTTGATCCGCCGGGTGCTTGACTCGCCCAAGGTCGCCGAATTGCCGGTCATCAATTCCGAAGCCGCCCAGGCCGAACTCGCTTATGTTCACCAGATGGAGGAAACCTTCGACAACTATCTTCGTGAACTGATTTCCGAACGTTTAGATGAAGTTATGGAATTCGGTAGCCGGCACATGTCCCTGAATCTGGTAGCGAAGTATCTTGAGAATCTCTTCGGCCCCCTGCTTTACTTCGACAATCTACTCGCGATCGCCCACCAGTACGGCATGTCCGGCACGGAAATCATCAACCCCGAAGGTACCCGGGCCGGATCGACGGGCTTCCACCTCGCCCTCTTCGGCGCGCCGGGAACAGGCAAGACTTTCGCCGTCAAAGATCTCATCATGGGGGATGAAGGCAAGAACGTTCAACCCCACGGTTTGCCGGGTTTGAATCGTTACTGCGGCGGAATGACCGCCGCCAACTTCATCCGCATCGGCGAGGCCTATCAGGGCAAACGCTACAATTTCGTCGTCACCGAATTCAACGACTGGTTCCGCTATAAGGGCATGGTCGAGCCGCTCAAACTGGCGCTGGAACAAGGTAAAATCCGCTACGAAACCAAGACCGAAACCATCGGCCCCTACCAGTTCAGTTGTTATTTTGCCACCAATTACAATACAGATGTAAGCAAAGACGCTGGTTACCGCATTACCATTTCCGATCCCAATTTCAACGCCATCGAAGATCGTATGCTCGTGCGAATGCACCGCATGACCAAGGAACGCCTGCGCGAACTGTCCCGCAATCAACGCGACCTGGCGATGGGCCGGCTTCGCATGGGTTTGGCGCGCGACATTCGCGATCATCTCACCCTGATTTATGCGATTCAGACCCGACACCCCCTGGTCAAAGACCGCTTCAAACCCAAAAAAATCGTGGTTCGGGAATCATTCTTCGAAGCCCTCGATGCGGCGCAGGAAACCATCCTCGAACAAATCAAAGGCCAGTTACAGTTCAGCGTCCGTGTCCGCCAAAACGCCCTTAAACTCGCCGGTACCCTTTCGCTTTTTTCCTTCTTCCGCGATAGCTCCGACCGATTGGAAATCACGGATGAAGCAAGGACGCCCGCATTGAAGTTTTTTGTCGAAGAGGTCGCTATCCGCCAAAAAGTCGCCGTGAGCATCGACACGGTATACGATACCCTCGGCTTGACGAATACCGCCAGTATTCCTCCGACTACTTCGTGATCCTCATCATTGGAAATACAACGCGGAAAACCGCGCGACAGGCGGAAGACAGGCCGTTGTTCTGCGCCACTGTTGCCCCGCCCCACCACCCTCCTCTTCTCCGTGCCATCTGTGTCCCCCGTGGTGGCCGTCCGCTTTCACGTCCGGAATTTCCGGGGGCGACACGTTCGTGCGCACGCGACACAACCGTGCGCATCGAATATCATGCAAACGGGATCAAAAGCACACCACATCGTCACAAAACGCCGCGGAAAACCTTCCGGTGGCGCACAAACACGTCACATTTTGGCGTGAGCCGCATGGACAGGCCGCCCCTGGTGCGCATCGCTTAGTCGTAGAAATCTGAAACGTTCTATTTTCGATCAAAACCGAAGATCATGCCGAACGCGCGAACAAGTTTTGGGAGTGCCGGCGCACCAAAGCATCGCCGATTCGGTACACCCTCATGCGCCCCCGGCCCCCGGAAGTGTGACCCCACGCTCATCGCTCATCTCTCATCGCTTCTTTTACTTCCGGGGGCCGGGGGCCGGGGGCCGGCAACACGATGATGAACGTCGCGCCCCTGGAAGTGGATTCAACGGTGATCGTTCCCCCGGCCCGTTCGATCAGGTCGCGGCAAACCGTCAGGCCCAGACCCGTGCCCTTGGGCTGTACGCCGGTCTCAGCCCCCTGCCGCTGCGTGACGAACGGCTCGAATAAATGCGGCAACACATCGGCGGGAATGCCCGGCCCGGTGTCGGCGATCGTCAACTGAACGCGGCGATCATCCATTCCGGGAACCTCCAACGCCCTGGCGGTGACGGCGAGTGTACCGCCCTTCCGGTCGGTTGAGCCGCGCATCGCCTGCCAGGCGTTCAAAATGAGATTGAGCAGCACCTGCTGAAGCGAGATGGCGGGGATGGCGAGGTACAGATTGTCGGGCACATCGCGGCGAATCGTGATGCGATCCTTGGCCGGGTCGCGCGCCAGACAGTGAAAGGTTTCATCGAGCACGGTCGCCAGATGAGCCGGATGGGCCGGGCTGTCATCGGTTGGGTTGCGCGTGAAGCCGAGCATGGAGGCAACGATGTGGGCGGCTTTTTCGGCGTTCTGCTGCGCCTTGGTCAACGCCTTGCGGGTCAGCTCCGCATCGGGCGGATCGGCGGCGAGGGCCATCTGGCTGTAGCTGAGGATCGGCGTGAGCAGGTTGTTGAACTCATGCGCGATGATGGCGGCGATCGTGCCCAGCGACGCCAGGCGATGCGACCGGGCGATGTGCCGCTGCATCAGGTCCAGCCGCCGCTGAACGGTTTCAAGCTGATCGAGCAGATCGGCGACTTGTTGGAGTTGCGGTTCGGACATCGTGTGGGATTTTGTACGAAGCGTCGATTAACGCTGCAACATTTTAACTGCAAACGACATGGGCCGATGGCAACGGTCGGCCGGGTGGCGTGGGCATCACACCTTCGGCGCAAACCGGCAACCGCGCGGCCGAACACCGACCGCCGAGGGTCATATCGGCAATTAACGGGTTCCCCCATCACCCCAACCCCGTTCACCACCGCCCCGAACCCAAGGCAACCGCATTCTCCGCGTTGAGTGGTGAGTTTGCGGTTTGCGGTCAAGGGTCCATGCGATGTTCGTTTTTTTAACCGCAAACGGCAAATCGCAAACTTCATCGAGCCGGAGAATGCGGCTGCCCTGGCCCCGAACCGTGGCCCACACTCGCAGTTCCACAACGATCACAGCCCGACACACAAACAACCATCTCCGCACGAAATGTCTAACGATTTGAAGATTAATTAGATATGACAAATATTGCCAATGATAAATGAAGTTCGTTCACTTAAATACATCGTTCGATGCATGGATGTGGATCAGATTGGAGTGTCAACCGGTACGGCAATACGCGACACGACGCATCCCATATGGAAATCGGGAATGATTGGAACGCCGACGGACGCACCTGGCGAGGCGTATCATAATGGACCGTCGAGATTTTTTCGGCCCGGTTGTCAGCAACGGCGTTCCACGTGGAACGTTGCGAACCGAGAGAAACATTTGAATCAACCGGATTCGTGGTGTTTCAAAGGAACGCCGCTGATTCCGTGTGGCATCGAGAGGGTGGCAAAGTGTTGGTTCCACGTGGAACATGGAACATGGGGGTTGGCAAGGGGTGAATGGGGCGGTAAACTGGCGACGTTGTCATATGGGATATGATTTGTGATCCTGTTGAAGCGTTGATCGCGAATGATTGATCGGTAACGGATGCCGCTCGCGGCAGGGAGGCCTCATGTCCAAGGCGAAAAAGCCCCGGTTGGGTCGCGGTTTGAGTTCTTTGATGTCCATTCCGGTGGCTGTGAATCCGCCGGTGGAAGTCGCTTCGGGGAAGATAGCACCGACACAAGTCACATCCCCGGATGTCACGTCGCCCGATGTCGCAGCGTCGTCAGGCCTGTCGGAGCATCGGGAAGCACCGGCTGGTTCTCTGAAAACCGCGGAAAGGATGGCGGAAGCAGGGGGGTTGATTTATCTGGCGATCGATGCCATTCGCGCCAATCCGCATCAGCCGCGGCAGGCATTCGATCCTGAAGCGTTGCAGCGACTGGCGGAATCCATCCGGCAGGACGGCCTGATGCAACCCATTGTCGTCCGCCCCCGGAAGGAAGACCCCCGGAAGTTGGATGGCGCGACGGCGCGGTACGAGATTGTGGCCGGTGAGCGGCGCTGGCGGGCGGGTCAACTGGCGGGTCTGTCGCAATTGCCCGCCATTGTGCGTGACCTGTCCGATCAACAGATGGCGGAATGGGCGCTGATCGAAAACCTCCAGCGCGAAGACCTCAACCCCATGGAACGGGCCGAGGCCTTCCGGGGCCTGATCGACCAGTTCGGCCTCACCCACGAACAAGTCGCAGACCGCGTCGGCATTGAACGCTCAACGATTTCTAATACATTGCGATTACTAGATTTACATAATGACATCCAACAGATGCTTCGTCACAATCAGTTGTCGGCTGGTCATGCGAAGGCGTTGTTGGGGCTGGTCGATCCGATGTCGCAGTTGGGCATGGCGCGGAGAGCGATGGCGGGGGGGTGGTCGGTTCGCATGGTCGAAGCGGCGGTCAAGCGCGTGACCGGGGGTGGGGATTCCGGGGGCGCCCCCGGAAGTGGGGCGGAACTGTCTCGCAAACTTCCGGGGGGGCGCTCGGCGCACATCGCCGACCTGGAACAGCAGATCGCGGCCCAGTTGAAGACGAAGGTCCACATCAAGTCCGGCCGACGCAAGGGTTCGGGCACGCTGAGCATCGACTTCTACAACCTCGACCAGTTCGACGAACTGCTGGGCAAACTGGGAGTGCGGATTGATTGACCCCCGGCCCCCGGAAGTTTTCGCTCATGGGAAATCGGCGAATATATCTGGTTGGGCAATCGTTTCGTATGGTACACTGACCCAAACAGTGCGGGTGGTTTCCCAAACAGCGAGAGCCGAAGGAATCGTACATGCAATCATGGCTAGTGTTTTGTCATGTCTAATGTTTAGGATTGCCGATGAACCTGCTGTCCGGCGAGGGTCGCCGGGGAATCAGCAGGGAGGCACCGATGCGTAAGAAATATGTGGTTCGTTTGTC
>JBAYVY010000125.1:0-9560 GCA_041674345.1 Phycisphaeraceae bacterium
ATCGGGACATTCCGTCTCCTGGTACGGCTCACCTTTTCAATTCGCGCGGATCATCAGGCCGACCCTCAGGCCCGAATGAAGATAGGCCACGAAGACGCGAAGGATCATGGTTTAAAGTTTTAATTTAAAAGTGTTCTCTCTTCGCGCCGTCGCGCCTTCGCGCCTTCGTGGCCCAGCGGCTTGCCGTTCGGGCGGCGGAATGCGGTCGCCGTGCGCGGATTCAAAGTGCGATGCGTATAAGAAGCGATGAGCGATGAGATCAAACCGCCCCGGCGGCGGCACCCCCGGCGTTGTGGAATTGCGTGCGGCAGAGCGTCTGGTAAATGTCGCAGCGGCGGAGCAGTTCGTCATGCCGGCCGACGTCGGCGATCCGTCCGGCGTTCATTACCACGATCATGTCGGCGTGAACCACGGTGCTCAGGCGATGGGCGATCACGAAGGTCGTGCGACCGGCCATGAACCGCGTCAGCGCCCTGGTGATGAGCGCTTCGGATTCACTGTCGATCTGACTGGTGGCCTCGTCGAGAATCAGGATCGCCGGGTCGCGCAGGATGGCGCGAGCGATGGCCATGCGTTGGCGCTGGCCTCCGCTGAGTCGTCCGCCGCCTTCGCCGATGAGTGTGTCATATTGTTGAGGCAGGGACATGATGAAGTCGTGAATCAGGGCGCGTTGGGCCGCTTCGATCATGCGGTCGCGTGTGACGTATTTCCCGCCGTAACGCAGGTTGTCGGCGACGGTGCCCTCGAACAGCACGGTGTCCTGCGTGACCATCGCCATTTGCCTGCGGACGCTGGGCAAGGTGCATGTGCCGATGTCGGTGCCGTCGATGATGACGCTACCGTTGGCCGGTTCCCACAGACGGGGCAGCAAACCGACGAGCGTGCTTTTGCCCGAACCGTTGCTTCCGACCAGCGCGCAGGTGGTTCCGAACGGGACGGTGAGCGAAATATCGTGCAACACAGGTTCGGGGCGCGCGGGGTATGCGAAGGTGACGTGGCGGAACTCGACGAGGCGTTGATGGCGCGGCAGGCGAGGGCGGCCATGAACGTGTTCGAGATGATGGACGGCGGGTTCGACGGGCAGTTTCAACACCTCGGCGACACGCTCGGCGGCGGCGGCGGATTCCTGCAAATCGTTATTGAGGTTGGCCAGCGGCTTGAGGGCGTTGGCGGCCATGCCGAGCGGGAGCAGCACTTGCAACAGGGCAACGCGACCGGCCTCATCGTTGTTGTGACTCAGATACCACAACGCCACGAGCATCACGAGCATGACCCCCATCACCGCGAGGGTTTCAATCACGGGCGAACTGAGCGAACGTGCGGTGCGGGCGTTCATTTCCTGCGCGAACACATCGCGATTGATGCGGTTGAATCGCCGGCGTTCGTAGCCCTCGGTCTGGTAAACCTTCACCACGCGCAGCGCCAACAGCGATTCCTGCAACGCGGCGTTCATCCGACCGAACTCCCCCATCGCCCGTTTGGTCGCTCGGCGGATCGCCTTGCCGAACTTGCGAATCAGAACGGCGATGATCGGTGTGCCGACGAGGAACAAACTCGTGAGGAACCAGTCGAAGAAAAAAGCGAGAGCGAGAAACGCGACGGTCTGGAAGATATTGCGGACGGTTTTGCTGGTCATCGCGTTGAAGCCGCGCGCCAGCGAAGCGGTGTTGCCGACGACGCGGGTCATGTTGTCAGCGGTGGAATCCATCATGGCGGCGGTCATGGGAATGTGGACCAGTCGCTGGAACGCCTGTTTGCGGATGTGCATGACGGTTCGCAGGGAGACGGTCATGGTGAAATACTCATGCGCGAAACGGCCGACGGAGCCGACGATGGTGAAGATGAGAATAATGCCCATCATCACAGCCCCACCCCACAACAAATCACGCGGAATGTAATCGGCCAGCCAGGTCAGATCGCCGAGCCACTTCATCACCGACGGATTTTGCAGTTTGTGAAGGAGAATGTCGTGAACGGAAGTATTCTGGCTGAACAACTGCTGGATAAAAAACATCAACGCGCCGAAGCCGCCGAAGCCGCAGATCGAGTCAAGAATCGCCCCCGCCAGCGCGATGGCGAGCAGCCGCTTGTACCGGAGCATCTGTTTGGCGAAATGCCAGAACTGATTCATCGGGTGGTTCCGCTCTGCGCCGCGTCATGCAGCTTTTTCAGGTGATCGAAGAATTCGGGATACGTTTTGTTCACGCAACCCGGGTCGGCGATGCGGATGCCGCCGGGCCGATGCGCCAGGCCCGCGACGGCGAAACTCATCGCCATGCGGTGATCGTCGTAGGTGAGGATCGTGACGGGGTGCTGCTCGTCGATGACCGTGCCGTCGGGATGGCGAAGGATGTCGCCGGCCGGCGGAACAATGTGAATATCATCGCCGATCACCGTGACTTTCGCGCCGACTTTGGTCAGTTCATTTCGCAGCGCCGCGATGCGGTCGGTTTCCTTCACCCGCAGATTGCCGACGTTGCGGATGATGGTTTCGCCCCGCGCGAACAGCGCCACGACGGCGAGGGTTTGCGCCATGTCGGGCATGGTATCAAGGTCTATATCCTGTCCGGCAATATGCTCGGTACCACATACACGAATGAAGTTGTCATGTTCATCATACTGAACCGACGCGCCCGATGACTCAAGGCATCGACGCGCGAATTCCGTATCTCCCTGAAGCCCGTACCCCGGCAATCTCAATACCTTGATCGAACTGCGTGTGATCGCCGCGACGGCGAAGAAATAACCGGCGTTGGATGCGTCCGGTTCTATCGCACCCTGGGCCGCTCTCAATCCGTTTGATGCGATCCGCACGGCGTTAGGCCACTGGTTGTTCTGAAAATCTTCCGCCGAATGCTCGCAGTCGAAGGCGCTTTCCATGAGGGTCCGCGTCATCTCGATATAAGGATAACTGACAGGGCGATGCCTGAACCCAATCGTCAGTTGATGTGTTTGCGTAAAAGGCGCGATCATCATCAGAGCCGAGACAAATTGACTGCTGACCGAAGGGTCCATTTCGATTTCACGCCCTGCTAAGCCGCAAGCGGCCCCCGAAAGTGTGATGCGCAGCGGCGGGTATCCCTCGTTTTCGAGATATTCGATTTTCATTCCGGGGGCGCCCAATTGGCGCAGCGGTTCGACCAGTTGGCCAATCGGACGCTGGTGCATTCGGGGGATGCCGCGCAATTCATAAACACTGCCCGGTTCCCCCAGACACACGGCGGCGGTGAGAAAGCGCATCGCGGTCCCGGCGTTGCCGAGAAATAGCTTCGCCTGCCGGGTGGGAATCTTTCCCCCCCGCCCGTACACAGTGACGGTTTTCGCAGGTTCGTCAATGTCGAGCTGAAAGCCCAAATCCTTCAACGCCGCCATCATCACGCGTGTGTCATCGGCGAACAACACGTTGGTCAGCGTGCTGGTACCCTCGGCCAAGGCCGCCAGCAGCAGCGCGCGGTTGGTCAGCGATTTGGAACCGGGCAGAAAATCCACGTCCAAACGGAACGGGCCCGGAAGCGGCGTGATGGGGTATGGATCGGGGGGAATCATATTGATTTCGGATTGCGGATTTCGGATCGCGGATTTGCAGACAAGGACTCGGCAATCAATCCGCAATCCCAAATCCGAAATCCGAAATCGCCATCATTCTTTCCTGAACACCGCCACGATGTTTTCCACCGGCACGACGAACAGGCGGTTGTCGCCCTCGAAATCCACGGGGATCGCTTCCTTCGGATTGAACAGCACCTTGTCGTACTGACGGATCGGATAGTCCGGGTCGTTGGCGATCTTCACGCTGACCGCCACCACCCGTCCGGTCAGCGTCGGTATCTCGATCTTGTCCGGCAGATGGATGCCGCTCTTGGTCGTCTTGCGGTCCTCATCCTTGCGGATCAGCACACGCATGCCCAGCGGCTCCACGGTTTCCAACGACACAGGTTTGGTATGCGATTCACTCATATGCTTTCACCATGCGGGGACGAACATTGAATTGTAATCGAATCACAGGAACGGGAAAAGCCGGACGCTGAACGTGGACGCTGAACGTGTCCGGCAGTCAAGCCATCCACCTTTCCCGCGGACTTCAGGAAGAGAGTGAAAAAGGTGATCTCACCAACGTGAGAGGGGTGTCGAAAGCCGTGATTTCGGGGGGAGTCGCGGCGGACAACGCGACGACACCGACCGTGGTTTAGGTGTCGAAAGCCGTGATTTCGGGGGGAGTCGCGGCCTTGTGAACGGAGTCACCGATGAGTTCAGAGGTGTCGAAAGCCGTGATTTCGGGGGGAGTCGCGGCCAGGGCCGAGATCGCCGCTGAAAAAGTGCGGGTGTCGAAAGCCGTGATTTCGGGGGGAGTCGCGGCACACTTGACGTAGGCCATGTGCTGTTCCTTGGTGTCGAAAGCCGTGATTTCGGGGGGAGTCGCGGCGCAGATGTACCAATCCTAACTGTCAGCGGTGTCGAAAGCCGTGATTTCGGGGGGAGTCGCGGCAAGACGGGGGGCGGCTGCACCTTCAAGACGGGTGTCGAAAGCCGTGATTTCGGGGGGAGTCGCGGCGATGTATTTTTACATCACCATCGGCGACGAGGTGTCGAAAGCCGTGATTTCGGGGGGAGTCGCGGCCGGAGGCGTCTAACCTTGCCATCACCAACGATTTCAGGCCGTTGTCTCCCTGAAAAACGGTCCATCAACGTCCGCAACCCGCCACAAAATCACGGTTTTTGTCTTCGGTTTGGGGGCCGTCCCATTGGTTCCGAGGATCCGCAGAGCGTATTCCAAACAAATGACTCGAAGACAACGGACAATATAGCACGCCGGATCGTCCGGTCAAGTTCGGACGTCAGAGGCCGCTGAAAAACCGGGCGTTGATCCCCGGCAAGGCCCTAAGAAGGGCCATGCCGGGGCTTGTTGGCAGGTTTTTCAGAGACCCCGTCAGAGTATCTCCGGCGAAGGCAAACGGATTTCATCCCGAAAGACCCTCGCCAAAACACGAGCGGCATTGGCGTCGCTGTCGAGTTCGCATTTGCAATGTTCGCACTTGAATTTCCGATCCTTTTTGTTTTTCCGCCACAGGCCGAGGTTCATTTGCGGCTTGCCGCAGGATGAGCAGTGCTGTGAAGATTTAAAATAAGGGACGGTGACGACGCGCATGCCGCGTTCGACGGCTTTCTCGGCGACTTTGCGTCGAACCTGTCCGTAGGCGTACAAAACGCCTTCCAGTTTTTTGCGATTGTTGTCATCTCCCAATTGATCGTAACCCGGCAGGCGATTGCCCCGCAGGGACTCGAAGACGATCAGATCGCAGCGATGTTCGACGGCGGCGGCGATGATCCGGGCGGCGTTGAGCCGGGCCCAGTCGCGGATCATCCAGGCGATGTGGCGTTTGATCCCGCGAAAGTCGTGGTCAGCCGGTGTGACGGGGGTGTCGCTGTTTTTTTGCCTGAGTTCGGCGATCTTCGCCGCGCCCTCGGCGATGGTATTCAGGTGCAGACCGAGGTGTTCCTTGCACAGGCCGCGATGGTCGTTGGGTTTATCCGGGGGTTTATCCGGGGGTTTATCCGGCTTGGGTTGGGATTCGGGCTGGGGCCTGGCGGCGTAGAGCCGGTCGATCTTGATGATGTTCAGGGCGATATCCTGCGAGTGATCCTTCCCGATATAAACGGCGGCATGCGCGCCAGTCATGCCCATGTCCACCGCCAGAAGACGCAACGGGTTGTTCGCATCACCGGAGAATGTTTCCCGCAGGCGTTGGCGGGCGGCATCGAGAAATTGCTGATCCTGCGCATGACGGGGGAATTGCCTGCCGCGCAGTTCGTCGATTTCGTCCTGGGCACAGGCAAAGCGGGAAGGAGCGCGGGGGGGCGTCGAAACGAAAACCGGCCCGGACGCGCGTGCCCACAAAGTTGACGTGGATGCTGGTGACGTTCACATCTTTTTTCGACGGCTCGTAACCTCGCGGCCAGGGAATGAAACCAAACTCGATCCATTGTCCGGCGGGCATGTCATCAAGGCGCAAACGGAGAACGGAACGGTCGAAGTCGATTTCATGGAAGCCGGAGCCGAAGATTTTGGGCATCGGCAGATCGCGGCTGGAAGGATAGCGGAACACCGGCTTGCGGGGACCGGCGAGATAACTCTTCCGCCATTGGCGGTAATCATTTTCCAGAGCGAGCGTGGCGTCGGGGAGTTGAGACAATGCGCGGCGATACTGATTGCACAGATCGGTATGTGGGTTGAACCGGCAAGTGGATTTTTCAAAGATTTCGCCGATCTTTTGGCAGTGCGGCAGCTCGCCGCGCTGGACGATGGTGTCGGCGGTCAACCCCATGAACGCAAAATAGGCGTTCCAATTGGTTTTCAGGCGGTTGAAGGATTGCGTCCTCGCCTGGGGCGGAGCGTCGGGAAACAGAATTCCAGGGGCGTTAGGGCTGAGAAAGGCATTGGCCGGTTTCACCTTGTTCTCCGCACAGAAGCGAACCAATTTTGTCGCGTCCTCACAGAATCGCTTGTCGTTGAATTGATTGCCCTTCGCCTTGTGGTGTTTGACGAACTCCTGATATTTCCAGCAGAGGGGGCCATGCCCTTTTTGACCGGCATAGCAACAATTGTCGAGGTTTTGTTTCAGGCGGTCGTGAGTGCAGAGACGGGGGTTTTTGCGGCGTAAACCGGGGACGCCGGGGCATTCGGGATCGTTGAGTTGTTTGAAGATGTTGGTGAACTGATCGCGCAGTTGGGGTGTGAGAGCGAGGCGTTGCGACTCCCATGCGGTTTTCTCTTTTTCCCATTCGGCGTGCTGGCGCATCCAGTTTTGGACGCCGCGCTGATAGCGTGCGACGATCCACTCGACGGCGGCCTTGAGCAGCACCAGCCGGTGGCCGGGTTCGAGGGCGCGCAGACGATCTAACAATTTTCGAGCGGTGGGGGTCGGGGTGTGGCCGGCTTCCTGTTGCATCACCGGAATGAGCGATAGGGGTAAGTCCTTACCGAAGTCGCTGTGAAATCCGGCGACGAAATCAAAAACTTCCTTTCGCATCGGGTCCGCCCGCGATTCGTCGGCCTGCCCGTCGGGATTCGGTTCAAGAAGGAAATCGCCCAACACACCGAAGCTATCCGGCCTGTTTATGTCCGTATTCCGCTTGCGCAGGCCCATCATCCATTGACACAACTCGGCGGTATCGACGTTGAACCGCTCAAAGTGTTCCCGGAGACGCGAAATATGATGCTTGAATTGATCGCGGTCCTCGCCGGGCAGGCGGCAGAGTCGGCGAACGAGCGTTCGGGATTCACGGTAACGCGATTGCGACATGACCCACCTCGCGGGGAATGACGGCCGCCGCTAAACTTTCGACTTCCGACTTTTACTTGGGGGCGATTGTATCTGTGGGGATGCGGAGGGACAAGAGGAGTTGCTGATTCGGAGCCGCGTTGTCCTCAACGCGGGTTGCGGGAGATTATGTGGAGGCGTGTTCGGGGGTACCCGCCGTGAGGACACGGCGGCTCCGAACTCAGACACCCCCGGAAGGCGGCTCTGAGGGGGTGGCGGGGCGACTTGTTGGTGCGCGGATCGTGTCGCCAAAGGGCTTGAAAGCGGGGCTGATTGATGGGCAAACGCGAGGATGGGTGATCCATTCGGACGAAATTCGCCCCGAAGTGGGGGGGCGAAATGAGGGGGTTTTTGCCAGCGCTTGGCGCATAAACGTGTCGCATGGCTGGGGTGGTCTTTGGGGGAGCGCATGGGCGCGGCTGGTTTTCGGGAGGTGACGGAAAAAGCGAAAATAATTTGGCGCGTTGTCGCGGCGTGGGTTGCGACGGTCGCTTGGAAAAGTGCGACGTGTTGATGCGCTGTCGGAAGGTCGTGGGCGGTAGATGGGAGACAGTGCGATGGAAAAACCGATGAAGCGAATCGGATATTCGCATCTCCGGCGGGGCGCATGGATGTGTCGCGTGGAGCGGGGTTGAACCGGTGCATCAGCCGTCATGCCCCCTCCGCCGGGTGACGCGGCGATTTCACAATTTCACCGATGATGGTACAACTTACCGCATGAAACTCGAAACTTTCATCCGTGACATTCCCGATTTCCCCAAGCCCGGCGTGGGATTCAAAGACATCACCCCTCTGTTGCGCGATCCCGCCGCACTGGCGATGGCCGTCGAATTGATGGCCAATCCCTTCCGAGGCAAAAAAGTCGATATCGTCGTCGGCACCGAAAGCCGGGGCTTCATCTTCGGCACCGCCGTCGCTCAATCGCTCAGTGCCGGGTTCGTCCCCATTCGCAAGCCCAAAAAGTTGCCGTGGAAAACCTACCAGATGACCTACGATCTGGAATATGGCTCCGACTGCCTCGAAATCCACCAGGACGCCATCACCCCCGGCCAGCGCGTCCTCATCATCGACGATGTTCTGGCCACCGGCGGCACGATGAGCGCGGCCCTGCGTCTGGCCGACAAACTCGGCGCCGATGTCCTGGGTGTCAGCGTGCTGATCGAACTGACCTTTCTCAACGGCCGCGAAAAACTCCATCCCTACGACCGCATCAACGCCGTGCTGAAATACTGAAAATCCGCCGAAAAAACCGCTCATGCGGGAAATCCGTCCGTCCCCCGGTTAAAATACCGTTACGCGGGAACGCTTCTGGAGGTTTCATGCTCATCGCGGCCAAAGGCACCGCAATCCTCAACGACCGCGCTGTCGTCCGCGTGTCCGATCCGCCGCCTCCCCCCGATCTCCTTCACGCCGTACTCTTCGACTTCGGCGACACCCTCGTCCAATTCGGCCCGATCAACCGTCACCAACTCTTCGAGCGCGGCGCTCGCCGCACCTACCGCATGTGGGCCGCCCGCCAACAACGGATGCCCGACTGGCGGCGATACTATCTGCACCAATGGTTCGCCTTTCACTGGTATGGCGTGAAAACCCTCCTCCTTCGCCGCGAACTCGACGCCCTCCGCGTCATCCGCCTCGCCTGTCAGAAACTCTGGCTCGCCGATTCCGCCGAGTTCTTCAATGAACTGATGTGGAACTGGTATCGCCCCCTGGTCGATGTCTCCCACGTCGAACCCGGCACGCACGATGTCCTCCAACAACTCCGATCCGCCGGTTACAAACTCGGCATCATCAGCAACACCTTCGTGCCCGGCTTCGTCCTCGACCGCCATCTCGAACAACTCGGCCTGCTGCACTACTTCCCAACGCGCATCTACAGTTGCGACGTCGGCTGGCGCAAGCCCGACCGCCGCATCTTCCAACACACACTCGACCGCATCAACGTCCCCGCCGACCGCGCCATCTACATCGGCGACCTGCTCCATGTCGATGTCGAAGGCGCCCGACGCGCCGGCCTGCACGCCGCGCTGCGCGTCAATATCCCCGACCCCTCCGGCACCCCCGGCACCCCCCGCACCCCCCGCCCCCCCCCGCCCCCCCCCCCCCCCCCCCGGGGCCCCCCCCCCCCCCCCCCCCCCCCCCTCCCCCCCCCGCCCGCCCCCCCCCCCCCCCGGGGGGGGGGAAGGGGAGGAGAAAGAGGAGCGCACCCCCCCAGGCCTTCTTGCCGCCCCAACACGCGGC
>JBAYVY010000126.1:0-9559 GCA_041674345.1 Phycisphaeraceae bacterium
AGTTTCGGGTTTGAGCGGCGGAGCCGCTGTCGAAGCCGTCGGGTTTCGGGATTCGGGGGGAGAGGGTTCGTCACTTCCGGGGGCGGGGGCGGGGGCGATGACCAGGGGGTGGGCGTTCAGCCAGTTCAGGCGACCGGCCAGGTCGCGGATGCGTGTGTCGAAGTAGCCGGTGTCGGAACCCAGACCGGCGGCGAGGGCCGTGGCTTTGTCGAGCACCGGCTGGGCATCGGCGGCCCCGGATGCGACGGCCTGCCGGGCGTAAAGCGCCGCGCGCGTCGCCAGGTCCAGCTTCGCATCGTCGCCGGTCGCGCCGGCCAGCAGATCGAGATACCACCCGGCCAGTCCGCCGGCCTGTTCAGCGGACAAATCCTTCGGCGACTTGCACGCCAGCGGAATCCACTTGCTCAGCGGATCGGTCAGCAACTTGAGCATCGCCGCATCAACCCGCTCGGGCTGATCGAGCTGCGCCACGTAAGCGGTCGCCAGCGCATCGGCGGAGGCGGACGCGGGGCGGGCCTTGTATTTCGCCTCGACGGTTTGAATCCGCGACATCACGCCCTGTCGCTCGACCACCCGATCGCGGAACTTGCCGATCTCATCCAGTTTGGGGCGGAACTCGGCGGCGAAACGGTCCAGCGACGCGGCAATGTCGTTGCGATGGATCGAACGCACCTTGCGGGCGTCGGCTTCCGCCCGCCCGATCACCTGGCGAAAAGCGGTGCTTGCGCGTTGGAGGTCGGCCTGGCACTGGCGCAACAGGGCGATCGCGCCGGCGGTGTCGATCTGTCCGGCGGCGAACTGATCGCCGGCGCTGTCCAACCGCTGCTGCGCCAGTTCCATCAGCGTTTCCCCCAGCCCCGAACCGAGGCGCAATTTGGTGGGCCGGGCGCGGTAGGCCGAGTCGTACAGACCGGCCATCTGTTCCAGACACCAGACACGCTCACCGGGCGCGATCTTCTGGATCAGGTTCAACGCCTCGGCGGCCGAGACGTAGCCCCCCATGTCGCGGCTGCCCCATTCGTAGGCCTTGTGGGCGAGAAACAAGCCGCGGTCGTTGTCGGTCTGGGCGCGGGCGGCATTGAGCAGATCGCGCGCCAGCTCCGCGCGCTTGGCCACCGTGCGACCGGCCAGTTCCTTTTCCGTCCATGCGACCCGATACCACTCCGGCATCCCGCCCCCGCCCCCGCCCCCGGAAGGTTCGGCGGCGTGAGCGGTCATGGCCCCCGCGAGGGTCAGGCAAGCCAAAAGGGCGAGTGTGACTTTGATTGTGCTTTGCGTCATATGCGTTTCCCCGGCTTGGGTGTTTCATGGGTGAGTGAACAGACCGGCATTGTAGCGACTTCACGGCAGCCGACCCATTTTAGACGTACAAAGCGGCGAAAGGGTTCATTCATTTTTGGTTGCGTTCACCCCATCATGGCGAATCGGCTTCGACCGCCGCCGGATTCGATGTTGTTTCAGGGGGCGATACGGGGTCGAAAAACAGGGGGCGTTCGGCGAAGGATGCGTCGGCGGGGACAATGAATTGCCCCCGCCGGGGCGGGGCGGCGGAGCGTGTCAGCGAAATCGCCCGCCGGACAAATGATCTCGCTTTCACAGGCGGAAGGTTTGTTACAGACGTTACAACGTGAGTTTTGGATAACCCGTGGCTTGCCGAATCGGGTAGCGAGTGGTGAGTAGCCAGTAGCCAGTAGCGAGTCGTGCGGTGGCGTGCGGTGGATAGTGTGAACCGGCGTGCCGGGCCGTTCCCATGTCATGGGCCGACCGCTACTCACTACTCGCTACTCGCTACTCGCTATCCAATGCACCTACCGCCCTTGCCGGCGGCGTCTTATCCAAAATCATTCCGTTTTGAATTCGGGTCGTTCGGGGCTGGGGGCATGACCGGCGGTCATCTCGCGCAGTTCCTCGATGGAGACGATCCAATCGACATCGACATTGCAATCCAGCAGCAGCGTGTACGTGCCGGGGCCGAACACGCCGGGCATGATTTTCATGCCGGTCTTGTTGGTGGTGAACAGTTGTTCGCCGCGACTGCTGTTCTCGTCCATCTGCCGGACCACGACGTTTTGCTGATCGCCTTCGGGGATTTTCAGTTTCACGCGGATGCGGTAATCCTTGCCCGTGACCGTGAAGGGCGTCGTGCGTGTCGGCCCGGCCCCGGCGAGATAGAACACCTCCTCGTAACCCATCTTCACCGGCTTGGCCTCGACGGGTTTGGGTTCGGCGGGCTTGACGGGCACCGGCTCCAGCAGCCCCACGTCGTAGTTGTTTTCGACGTCGGCCGGCGTCAGCGCGCGGCTGTAAATCGCCAGCAGCCGATACGTGCCCAGCCACGGGTGATCGCCCGTCGCTTCGTTGGCCAGCGTCAGCGGGTGGTCCCCCGCCCAGTTGCCCAGGTCGCCGGTCTGTTGCGATTCGCCGCTGGGTTTGCCGTTGATGTACCAGCGGGTCGCGCCCGATTTGTCATGCACGATCACCAGATGCGTCAGTTCGCCGGTGACGGTTTTCTCCCGGCTCATCGACGCCGGTTGCCCCGTGCCGTCGCTGTCGCGCGTGCGCAAATTGAAGCTGAATTGATCCGTGCCCTTCCCCGATGAATCGCCCTGAAACAGCGTGAAATCGCGGTACTTCGGGTCCGACGAAAGCGCCACGATCGGCCCGGCCTGATCCGCCTTGCCCGACATCAGCCACGCCTCCAGCGTCAGTTCCCCGCTCTGCTTGATCGCGTCGATCACCTTCGTCGCCGGTCCCCGGCTCTGAATCAACGCCGGCTCCACCAGTCGCATCGCCATCCGCGTCCATCGCACCGTTCCCTTGTCGTTAATCATCAAATCCACCGGCGGGCCCACCTGACTCACGTCGTGAATGATGTCCCCGCCCTCCTCGTGGAATCGGTATAGCGCGACCAGCCCGTCCGCCGTCCGCTTGGTTTGGTCCGTCGCCCGCGCACGCAGCGGCATGTCCGCCGCCACCAGCGCGAACTGCCCCAGATGCAACGCCACGCTCTCCCCCGTTCCCTGATGCCTCACCGTCGCCGCGCCCAACATCACCTCCACCCGCATGTCGTTGTCCAACTGTTCCACTTTCAGTTGCGTCTTCTCATTGGCCGGCACGATCTGCGCGTACCCCGCCACGATCATCGGCACCGCGCCCGGCGCGTCCACTTCACGCTCCAGTTCAATCACGCCTTGTTCCATCTTCACCATCCGACCCACCGTCGGCGTGCTGTCGAACGTCACCCGCGTGTTGCTTCCCAACTTCATCGCCACCCCCGGATTGTAGCGCAGCTTCATGCTCCCCAGGTTCTCCGTGTACGCCTCCGCCGGGGGCGTCAACAACAAATCCACCTGCGGTTCGTAACGTCTGCCGTTTTGTTCCACGTGCGTCAATCCGTCGAACGCCACCACCCGGATCGCCTGTTCGGGCACCTGATATTGAGCCAGTTTGTATTTCCAAACCTGCCAGCCCACCACGCACAGCGCCATCGCCACGCCGAGCAACACGAACAACACCATCGGCAGGCCCTGGTTCCGACGCCTCGGTCGGCGATACGCCGTCGGCGCTTGCGTCGCCCCCGCCGCGATCGCCGTCAGGCCCGATTCCTGCGCCGCGTGATCCGCGCGCTTCTTCATCAGCAACTGCTGCACACTGTTCAACGCCGCCCGACCCAGCTTCGCGTCCTTCCATCGTCCGCGAAGCCACGCCTCCACCTCCATCAGCGCGATGTGTCTGGGCACCTCCTCCGTCTTGCTCAAAAGCAACCGCTCCAACTCCCCGCGATCATGCTCCGGCAACGACCCGTCGAGCAGATCAAGCGTCTGCTCCTCGCCCACCGTGCGCGACTCACCGCCATCCCCTCGCTTCTGATGCAGCAGTTGATCCGCCAAATCCGTCTGCGCCCGCCGCAACGTCTGTCTCACCGACGCCACCGGACGCTTGACCGCGTGCGCGATCCGCTCGTAATCCTCCCCCAGGTCGTATCGCCGATGCAGCAACTGCTTGGCGAACTCCGGCAGCGTCGCCGCGAACTTCTCCAGCGTCTGATTCACCTTCAACAAATGCGCCGCCGCTCCCGCGTCGTCGCCGAACACTTTCGCCACATATGCCCGGTAAACCGGAAGCTGCCCCTTCGCCGCTTCCTGTTTCAGATAGTCCCGCACCTTCTGACGCGCGATCGTCCGCACGAACGCCTTGAACGGATACTTCGGATCATACTGCCGCAGTTTCCCGTAAACCTCCTCGAACACCTCGCGCGCCGCCGCCGCGGCCTGCGGCTTGTCCAGCAGCAAAACCCCCAGCACGCTCCATACCTCCCGCTGGTGTTCGTTGACCAGCGGCTCAAAGGAACTGATCTCGCCGTCCAAAACGCTAGCTAGGTATGTTTCCACCACCAAATTGTAACCAAGCATCACCTTCTTTGCAGCAACCCGTTCGCCCCGTGCGGGTTGCGGGATGCGCTGTGCGGGATGCGGGATGCGGCTTGTAATAAAACCCGCAACCCGCAACCCGCATCCCGCATCCCGCTTAATACAACCTTAACCAATTTTTAACCTTTGATCCCGCACCCCCTGGCGGTATGCTGGCTGGTGTCGGTTCCAATCGGCCCCGGCATGGATGCCGGCTTCCGGAATCTGACCGTCCCGGCGTTGGAGAACGCCCCCCCGTTCGTTCCGCGTACATCGAATGGGTCCGACGGTCACGAAGGAGCTGATCCATGGTTACCGTTGTCGGCGAACTCCGCTTCAAACAAGCCGGTCGCCCCCGCACCGCCCGCCTCCTGGCCGACATGCGATGGGCCTGTGACGACAAGCAACTCGAAATCATCCTCAACCAGACCTGTCCCATTGAACCGGCCCCCCGCGACATTGACAAACACCGCGCCGTCGTCCACGGCCTCTACCAGACCGCCGAACGCCTCGGTGCCGAAGTCCAAATCCCAACCCGCTGATCCCCCGCCCCCGGAAGTTCAAAAGTTCTCCCCCCGTTTAGCGGCGGGCGTCAGCCCCCGCGTTTTTTTCACCGCAAAGACGCAGGGGCGCAGAGAAGAAAAATTTAGCCACGGATGAACACGGATCAACACGGATCAGATCATTGGGGATCGGAATGATCTGCGTTCATCTGTGTTTATCTGCGGCTATTTAATCGCTCTGCATCTCTTCGCATCCGCGGTTAAATTTCTTATCCCCCGGCGCGGGCCGACTGTTTCGGGCCGATTTTCGATTTATCCCTTGGTTGTTCGTCGCTTTGGCAATAGACTGGTGGGGTTGGGCGTTGGACCGATGGGCCGGCTTTTCCGCTCGTTGGAAGTTTCATCGCCGGGCAAGTGGTGGAATCATGCGGCACAATCGCGGATTAACTCTGGTGGAAATGCTCGTCATCGTGGCGATGCTGGCGGTGATGCTGGGCATCCTGCTGCCGGCGATCACCCGCGCCCAGGCGATGGCCAGTCGCACCGTCTGTCTCGAAAACCTCCGCTCGATGGGCCGGGCGATGGATCGCTGGTCCGCCGGTCACGAAGGCGTGTTCCCCAGGGCGCGCTATCTCGCCTCGCCGATCATCAATTCCGACCCCAATCCGCCTCTGAACGTGGTGCTCATCAGCCAGCTTTCCGCCGTGACCGATGTGTTCCATTGTCCCGGCGACGCGGCGTGGCTCTACCAAACCTGCGGCATCAGCTACTTCTACAACTTCTATCTCTCCGGCCAGCGCACCGACTGGATCGGCACGCTCATCAACCCCGGCCAGTCCCCCGCCGAGGTGCCCACCTGCTGGGACGCTGACAACACCAGCTTCTCGACGCTGCGCGGCACGATCGAAGTCCCGCGCTTCCACGAAGTACGCTGCTCCCTGTTCGCCGACGGCCACAGCGACGTGCTGGCGGACGACGCGACGCCGTTCTTTTGAAGCCAAGCCGCGAGCGGCGTTGTGCTAACTCACGCGGGTGATGCGGAGGGGGGTTTCGCAGTGGGGGCAGTAGGTGGTCATCTGTTTTTGATCGGGGTCGGACCAGGTCATCGGGCCGTCGGCCAGGGCGACGATCGCGGCATGAACGCAGAAGCCCCCCGGAAGGTCGGGGCCGAAGGGATATTTTTTCCCGGCGGTGCAATGGGCGGGGCAGTCATGGCCCGGATGTTCCAACAACTCGACGGTCCACTGGGGAATGCCGGTGTGTGCGGAGTGGTGGAGTTGGCGCGAATCATGGTGATGCAGATCGGTGACGGGGCCACCCTCGGCGAAGGCGCGTTCGGCCAGTTCGTAAGCGCGACGGTTGTCGGCTGGTTCGATCAGCGTCATGCGCCAACTGTCAATGCGCAACAACAACGCCAGCACCTGTTCATAAATCGCGGCCTCGGAAGTCTCGCCCCCGCCCCCGGAAACCCCGGAAGTCCCGCAAGCCGCGCCGCCGGACGTGATTTGCCGGACCAGCAGTTCATTGCAACACCGCAGTTCCAGCGTGTCGGGTCGGAGCGGCGCGACGACTTGCAGCGATTTGAGCAACGCGGCCAGCGCGGCGGCCTGGGGTGTGGGTTGATCGCCCAGATCGTGGCCGGCTTCATGGATGGCGCGGGCGGCCTGTGCGTCGGTGATGACGATGCCGACGGCGGTGGCGTGGCGTGGGCCACGGACGAGGTGATCGAACTGGAGGATGAGGTCCATGGGGATTTGTGATTTTGGATTTTCGATTTGTGATTTTCGATTTGGCCCCGGCTCATCCCGGCCAAGCCGAAGACGGCATGGCCGGGCTTAAAAATCACAAATCCAAAATCACAAATCCAAAATCACTTCGATCCGGTCATGGCTTCTTTGAGTTGGGGTTCGATGTAGAGAATGCGTTGGCAACTGGAGCAGCGGACGAGCTGGTCCTGGGTGATGAGGAGGTTGACGCGTTCGATGGGGATTTGCATGTAGCAGCCGCCGCAGGTGTATTCCAGCCGGCGACGGTCCTCTTCGATGATGGCGGCCATCGCTTCGCCGTCGTAGTTGTCGGCCAGACGGTCGAAGATCGCCAGCATGTCGGGCGGCACATGCGACGCGGCCTGGACGCGCTGCGCCTGAATCGCGGCCAGTTGTTCGCCGACCTCGCCCATGCGTTCGGCCAGTTGCTTGTCGGCCAGCGCCTTGATTTTGGTTTGATCGGCGCAACGGGCGTTCAGGTCGGCCAGTTGCTTTTGCTGGGCTTCGACCTGCGTCATGATCTCGAATGCTTTTTCCTCAAGCTGGGATTTGTCGGCTTTGAGGGTGTTGACCTCCACGAGCATCGCGGAGTATTCCTTGTTGGTTTTCACCGCGTTCATCTGATCGCGCAGCTTGGTGACGCGGGCGTCGATGGTGTTGACCTCGTTCTCCATCGTGCCGGCTTTCGCCTGCGACTGTTTGAGTTGGTCGGACAGTTCGTTGACCTGCTGGTTCAACTGGTCCATCCTGATCTGCTGGGCACGGACGTTCTTGCGAGCGCCGTCGAGACGAGACTCCAGCCCGCGGACTTGTTGATCGACCAGATACAGTTCCCGCAATGCGGTGTTCAGACCCATCGGCTTATTCTGCTCCTGCTACGATTCGCCCTTTATTGTAACAGCATCACCACGCGATGGCGAGGGTACAGCGCCGGGGGCCGAACCGCAACAGGGCAACCGCATTCTCCGCGGATCGGACGGAAAGCGGACAGGCATGAATCGCGGAGAAAAAAAATGGAACCACAGATGAACACGGATTAACACAGATCAGATTGGATCAAAAACAATCTGCGTTCATCCGTGTTCATCTGTGGTTACTGTTTTCTTGTTTTCTCTGCGCCTCTGCGGTTCATCAAAAAACGAGAATGCGGGGATGGTTCGCGCATTTCGCTCCGGCGGTCGGTCGATCAGCCGCGACCGGGGGCGGCCTCGGCCTTGGAACCGGCGGCGGCCTGTCGCACCAGTTCCAACTGGCGGAGCGCGGCCTTGCCGGTGTCGCTGTTTTCGCCGGCGCTGTCGGCCGCCTGCGTGAGCGACTGTTCGGCGCCGGCCAGCGCTGCGTCGGCGTCTTCCCTGCCCTGTTTGGCCTTGTCGGCCGCGGCCTGCGCCAGCACGCGAATGGTGTCGCCCTGCGTGGCGGGGAAACCGGCCTTGGTTTCGTCGGCGATCAGCTTCATCAGATCGGCGTGACCGGCGTAAAGCACCGCCGCCTGGCGCAGCAGGTGGCCGAGTTCCGCCTGACGGGCGGCGTATTGGAGTTTCACATCGGCGGCGTAATCGGGCTGCTTGCCGACCGCGGCGGACAGCGCCTTGACGGCCTGTTCCAGGTGCCGGCGCGCCGAGTCGAATCGGGCGACCACGTTGTCGTTGTAATCCTTGCTCAACGATTGAAGCTGCGACGCCAGGTCATCGGCGGAACGAACCGCGGTGTCCGTGCCGAGCTTCGCGGCCTGGGCGACGGACTGACCCTGCTGGCCCATTTCGTTGATGGCGCGTTGCATCGCGTCGATGCCGGCCTGGAGTTGCTCTTTTTGAATCTCGGCGATCCGACGCAGCGCGTCGAGTTTGTTGCGTTCAACGGTCAGCACGTCGATCCGCCCGGACGCCTTGTCGGCCTGGAGCGCCAGTTCGGCGGCCCCGGCGTGCAGGTCGAAGCGAATCTGCCCGTCGGAAGCGAAGGCGCGGGCGCGGTGATCGGCGGCCTGTTTCATGGCGGCGTCTCGCTGCCCGGTCAGGTCGGCGATCTGGGCGTCGAGTTGTTCGATCTGAGAGGCGAGTTTGCCGATCTGTTGCGACGCGCGATCCTGCCGGGCTTGCGTGTCGGCGAGATGGCGTCGGGCGGCGTCGAGGGAGCCGGAGTTCTGAATCTTGTTACTGGCATCGGCCAGGGTTTGGGCGCTGCGGGCGGTGACGACGGTGGCGACGATTTTGTCGGTCAGGCCGGTGTAGTTGGTGGCGGCGACCAGGGCGTCGTCGGCGTCGAACCGGGCGAGGGTGGCTTGCGCGTTGGCCAGGGCGAGGGCGGCGACGACCTGCTGACCGGGCGAGCCGGCGGTGGTCAGGGGCGCCAGTCCGTCGCCTGCTTCTTTGAGCAGTTGGCGTTGATAGTCGCGGAGGGTTCCCTGATAGCCGGTGAGTTTGGGGTCGGCGACATAGCCGTCGGCGACTTCTTTGACTTTGCGTTGTGCCTGTTCAAAGGCGGCTTTGGCGTCGGCCTGTTGCCTGCCGCTGTCATCGGGCGAGCAGGCGGACAGTGCGAAAGCGAGAGTGAGGCAGGCGAACACGACAAGGGCCAGGTTGCGTTTCACGGTGGGCCGCTCCATGAGAAGGTGCCTGTTGGGAAAAACGTAGGCATGATAACGCAAAACGTCACATGCGGGTATGCCGGAGTCCGGGGGTTCGGTCTTTATCAGCCGCGTCTTCCGAGACGCGGTCTGCCGGGTTCGGGGTTACTTTTTTTCCGTTTTGGCGGTTGCGGGGACTTTATACGTCACGGGGTAGGGATCGTTGCCGTTGCTGGGCAGCAGCGAAGCGATCCATTGGGCGGCGTTGGTGAAACTCGCGTCCGTGGTGTTGTTGAAATAGGGTTTGAAGCCCTTGAC
>JBAYVY010000127.1:0-9528 GCA_041674345.1 Phycisphaeraceae bacterium
CCCCGCCGTATTTTCCCGTTCAATCTGGCTCGCCCACCCCGGCACGATTGAACAGCTTTCCATGATGGCGCTCAACATCGGCACGAGCGGGACACCTATTTGGCTGTTCGACGCTGGTTCGGCTCCGCAACAGACCCTTATGGGCCGTCCGATCTACTTCACCGAAGCGGCTTCGCTTCTCGGCGACCTGGGCGACATCAGTTTGATTGACCCGCAATCCTATCTCTACGGTCAAAAGCGCGTGCGCATCGACGTGTCGCGTGATTTCCGATTCGACTTTGACGAAACAGAATTCCGCGTGGTCCTGCGGGACGCCGGCGGGCCGATGTACGGCTCCACACAGAGGGACGTTCAGAACTACGAGCATTCCGAGTTTGTCACGTTGGGGCCGCGTGCATAATAAGCCAAAACCTGGCCGGTTGGCTAGCGCTGACGGCCCGGCTTCAACGAACTTCCTGTTGGTTCGTTGGGATTCATGCCCCCGCGCCTTGTCGGCGCGGGTTTTTCTTTGGCCCTACGATTCGATATGGTGCGTCAATGATCGCCGACGGCCAGACACACCGGCGAAGCGGGCGAGGGGGCAAGGCGTTGAACGGCGGCGGGGGCTGGGGGCGATTCACACCATGAGCCGATGGCCGGGGCCGGGGGAGCGCCGGGGGAGCGCGTCATTGAAGCGACGTTGAAGCGTCAACCGAGCATCGCCGCGCCGCTGGCGAAACGTCCGGCCCCGCCGTGCGCCCCTGACACCACTGTCGTCACCCCCGCCGGATATCGTCCGGGCATGGACACAATCACCCCCCGCGTCACCGGCCCCGGCCCCATTGTGCTGATACTCAACCGCGATCCCGCCGCACCCCCCGTCATGCTCTGCCGCTGTCCGCACCCGGCGAACCGAAGCCACACGATCCGCCGCCGCTGGCTGCGGGAGATTCACGCCGCCACTGTCGCAAGCCGGGACGTGCTGGCCGTCGATATGACGTGCTGATTTCCGGGGAGCGCTCCCCCGCGCTTCCCCGTGGATCGGCTGGACATGCGAAACGGACGATTTTTCGGGCGCGCTCCACCGGCGCTCCACCGACGAAAAACGCCAGCCGGTCAAGGTTGGCGTCGTTTCGTAAATCTTTTGTTTTCAGTATCTTACAAAGCGGGCGACCGGGATCGAACCGGCAACATTCAGCTTGGAAGGCTGACACTCTACCAATTGAGTTACGCCCGCGAAGGCGAACGATTATAACAGTCTTCGCGGCAGGGGCAATTAATGGCCCCCGCCGACCGAGGCGAACGCTTTTTCCGCAGCCGCGATCGTCCGGTCAATCAATTCATCGCTGTGAACCGTACTCACGAACCACGCCTCGAACTGGCTGGGCGGCAACACCACACCCCCGTCCAGCATCGCCCCGAAAAACCGCGCGAACGCCCCCGCCCCCGGCATGCCGCTCGCCGTCGCATCCGCGTAATTCCGCACCGGCTTATCGGAAAAAAACGGCGTCAGCATCGAACCCACCCGGTTGATTGTCACCGCCACCCCCGCCTGCTTCGCCGCACGCGCCAAGCCCGTCGCCAATCGCGAGCTGCTCGCTTCCAATTTTTCATAACTTCCGGGGGCGCCCGGCTGACGCAATTGCTCCAGCGTCGCCAACCCCGCCGCCATCGCCAGCGGATTGCCGCTCAATGTGCCCGCCTGATACACCGGGCCGTCCGGCGCGATTTGCCTCATCAAGTCTTCGCGCCCGCCGTAGGCCGCGCAGGGCAATCCGCCGCCGACCACTTTCCCCAGACACGTCAGGTCCGGCTTCACGCCGTACAACGCCTGCGCACATCCGTAAGCCACACGAAATCCCGTCATCACCTCATCGAATATCAGCACCGTCCCATGCGTATCACACACTTCCCGCAATCCCTGCAAATATCCGGGGGCCGGGGGCACGCAACCCATGTTCCCAGCCACCGGCTCCACGATCACCGCCGCGATTTCACCGCCGTGTCCGGCGAACAATTCCTTCGCCGCCGCCAAATCGTTGTACGGCATCAGCAGCGTATCCGCCGCCACATTCCGCGGCACGCCCGGCGAACTGGGCACGCCCAGCGTCGTCGCGCCGCTGCCGGCGGCGACCAGCAATCCGTCGCTGTGCCCGTGATACCCGCCGATGCACTTGACGATTTTTTCCCGCCTCGTCGCGCCGCGCGCCAGCCGCAACGCGCTCATCACCGCTTCCGTGCCGCTGTTCACAAACCGTACCACCTCGACGCTCGGAACAGCATCAATGACGACCTGTGCCAGTTGGGTTTCGAGTTCCGTCGGCATACCGAACGATGTGCCGCGTTTGGCCACTTCCGTAATCGCGTCGATCACACTTGCGGGGGCGTGACCCAGAATCAGCGGGCCGTAGCTGAGCACGTAGTCGATGTACGCATTGCCATCGACATCGGTCACCATCGCCCCGCTGCCGCTGACGACCGTGATCGGCTCACATCCGACCGACTTGTAAGCCCGCACCGGCGAGTTCACCCCGCCGGGCATCAGCTTTTTCGCCGCCGCATGAGCGGCACGGGAACGAACGTAACGGTCTTTCACATTTTTTGGAGTGGGTGCGTTCATCCCCCAATGTTAGTCAAAACATCGTCGATTCGCACCATTGCCGTTGGTCACGGGCAGGGCAAACGCATTCTTGTTTTTAATGAACCGCAGCGCAGAGACACAGAGAAGAAAATTGGAACCACGGATGAACGCGGATGAACACAGATCAGATAGGATCAAAATCCGCGTTCATCCGCGTTCATCCGTGGTTACTGTTTTTTTGTTTTCTCCGCGTCTCCGCGCCGGTCACGGGGATTCACGCATCATCCGCATCAATCATGCAAGACGGCGGCGGCGCGCTGGTGGGTGTCGTCGTAGAAGCGGGCGAGGTTGCCCCAGTCGAAATGCGAAGCGCCTGCTTCGACTTCATTGCGCAGCGCGATGCGTTCACGCCGGTCGTGCTTGACGAAATCAAAGAGCCAGTCGGTCAACATGCGGGCGGAATCTTCAAAGGAGTTGTAGCGTCGCGGACAGACATAGATGCCCTGCTTGCGGTGGTCGGGCAGGTATTTCAGGGCGTAGGCGCCGAAGCCGGACAGATCGCTGGTGACGGCGGGCACGCCGCGGGCGATGCACTCCAGCGGGGTGTAGCCCCAGGGTTCGTAATACGACGGGAAGATGCCGAGGTGACAGCCGCGGACGAACTGGTCGTATTCCATGCCGAACAGCGGATTGCCTGGCGTGATGAAATCGGGGTGATAGACGACCTTGACGGGGTCTTCGGGGCGATTGATGAGATTGCAGCGGCGCATGGCGTTGAGCACTTCGTCCTTCGCGTCGTCCACCATGTCGTGGGTGACGATCGTCGGAAGGCGTCCGGTGCGCCACGCGGCTTGTGTGCGGCGAAGTCGCAAACGCCAGTATTCATCCACCAGATCATCAAGTTTCGGCTGGCGGCCCATCGCGGTCTGCTCGAACAGGCGGCGGCCGATCTGTTGCTGGATGTTTTCACAGGTATCGCGTAATTCCTCCATCACGGCCATCGTGCGAAGCACTTCGGGATGAATCGAACGGAACGGACGCTTGGTGATGTAGAACGCGACGACGTTGCGGTCGATGCCCGCCTCGCGGAGGCGCCAGTTGAGCCGGGCGAGCGATTCGGTGGTCAGATCGAAGCCCTTGTTGCGGTATTCATAGCGGCCGGATGTAAAGAAATAAAGCGTCTTGTCGAGATCGAAGCTGTAACTGGGAAAAAAGTGGCCCATCACAAAACGTTGAATACGTTCTTTATACTGGCGGTGGAGATTCTGGAACTCGTGGAGGGCGACGAAGCGTTCGATGTTCAGGCCGTTGGGCAAAACGACATCGACTTTGCGACCGAGCAGGTGTTCGCATTCGCCGGCGGTGACTTCGCTGACGGTGGTGAAGACGTGGGCGCCGTGGGCCGCGGCGCGTTCGATTTTGACCTGGGGTTCGATGTTGAAGCGGCGGGCGTCGGTCTGCCAATCGACGAAGGGCAGATGATCGTGGAACCACGGATCGTTCATCGCCAGGTACCGGCCGAGCATCGTGGCGTGGGTGGTGAAGACGATGCCGAGCGGCACATCGCGGCGGCGGAGTTCCGGGATCGCCGAGCCGCCCATCCATTCGTGAAAATGCGCGATGACCTTGCGGCGATCCGCTTCGCGTTCGGTCAGCGCGTCGAAAAAGCGTTCGACCAGAAATCCGAACGCCAGTACCTGATTGAGCAGGTCGTCATCGGGACAGGCGATGTGATGATGCTGCCAGAGGGCGTGTTTGATTTCGCCGAGGCGATGAAAAGCGGCACGATGGTTGAGCAGCACGGTGCGGGGCCGGCCCGTGACCAGCCAGTAGCCGAACCTTGCGTCGAAACCCCATTCCTGCAAGCGTTTAACGGCTTGTCCGAAGGGGCCTGTGGGCGTGTGTTCTTCAAACTCGACCGCGGCGTTGGCCTGATCGAGTGGGCCGATGAGGCAGTAGCGGCTGCCCCACCGATCCATCATCGCCGGCACCTTGGAGCGAATGACGGTGTAGATGCCGCCGAGCTGGTTGACGACTTCCCACGCGGTTTCAACCAGCAGCGGATCGGTGCGGCGGGTGGGACCGGGCGTGTTCAGTTCGTTGACGACCGGATCATGCGAGGCGACCGGCGCGACAACATCCGTTGAAGCGGCGATGCGACGGCGGCGTGAAGAGCGAGCGGCCATTATGAAAACTCAACCTTGGGGCATGTCCACGATGCGGATGCAGACGGGCCTGCCGTTGATGCAATCGAGCGAGGCGATGCGATCGGCGGCGCGGCGCATCGCACCGACGGAGGTTTGGTGGGTGACGACGACGACGGGCACGAATCCGCCAGCGTTGACTTCATGCTGCATGACGGCGGCGAGACTGATGCCTTCTTCGCCCAGCGCGCCGGAAAACCGCGATACGACACCGGGCACGTCCAGCGCGTTGAGGCGGAGGTAGTAGCGTGTCATCTGCTGGTCATCGGAAAGTTTATGAAGCGGCTTGCCCTGATCGGGCCAGATCGCCAGTTGATTGAAGACGCGTTCATAAGAACCGCATGCGATGTTGAGCAGGTCGCCGACCACGGCGGAGGCGGTGGGCATCTGCCCCGCACCGCGCCCGTAGAACAGCGTGTGGCCGACGGCGTGGCCGAAAATACTGACGGCGTTGAACGGCCCGCCGACGCTGGCCAACGGTTGATTGGCGTGAACGAAGCAGGGCGCGACACTGAGGGACAGGCCCGCGTCGGTGCGTTCGCCGATGGCCAGCAGCTTGATGCGATAGCCCAATTCCTGTGCGAAATGGATGTCGTCGAGTTTGAGGGTGTCGATGCCGGAACAGGGAATGTCGCGGTCGGTGACGGTCACGCCGAACGCCATTGAAGCGAGGATGGCAAGTTTGTGCGAGGTGTCGCCGCCGGTGACATCAAGAGTCGGATCGGCCTCGGCGAACCCCTGCTGCTGGGCTTCCCGGAGGGCGGTGGCGTAGTCTTTGCCCTGTTCGGTCATCTGTGTGAGGATGTAATTGCAGGTTCCGTTGAGGATGCCGTAAAGCGCGTTGATCTGGTTGGAGGCGAGATTGAACTGCATGGCGGTGATGAGGGGGATGCCGCCGGCGCAGGACGCCTCGTAGGCGATGGCGACGTGGTGCTTGCGCGCCAGGGCGAACAGCTCGGCGCCATGCGCGGCCAGCAGCGCCTTGTTGGCGGTGACAACATGCTTGCCCATCGCCAGGGAGCGGCGAACGATGTCGAGGGCGAAAGTTTTTCCGCCGGCCAGTTCGATGACGATGTCGCAATCGGCGATCTGTTTGAAGAACGCATCCGCATCGTGAACGAGTTTGCCGGTCGGAACCTGCGCGGTGCGTTCGCCGATGTCTTCGCGGCGACAGAGGACAGCGCGGAGTTCGATGGATTTGCCCAGACGGTCGCGGTAGAGAGCCGCCTGTTCGACGAGGAGTTTGACGACGCCGGAGCCGACGACGCCGCAACCGACCAGCCCGATTCCGATGCTTTGATCACCCATGTTGCAAGCCCATCCTGGAAGGCGGGATAAAGGATAACGCGCGGTGGTGGAAATGACGAATGTGGGAATGTGCGATGTTCAATGTGCAATGTGCAATGTAAAAGACCCCCCCCGCGGGTAGCTTGGCGGCGGGGGCGAAACACATGGCACATTGAACATTGAACATCGCATATTCTTATCATCACCGCTGGTCGCGGGGGACGAAATCCCGCTGGGTGGGGCCGGTGTAAATCTGGCGGGGGCGGTGGATGCGACCGCCTTCTTTGTAGGCCTCGTACCAGTGGGCGATCCATCCGGGCATTCGTCCGATGGCGAACATGACGGTGAACATGTTCAGCGGGATGCCGATCGAGCGGAGGATGATGCCGGAGTAGAAATCGACGTTGGGGTAGAGTTTGCGTTTGAGGAAATACTCATCGTGCGTGGCGACGTCTTCCAATTCCTTGGCGATGTCGAGCAGCGGATCGTTGATGCCGAGTTTGGCGAGCAATTCGTCGCAGGCCTTTTTGAGGATTTTGGCGCGGGGGTCGTAGCTCTTGTAAACGCGGTGTCCGAAGCCCATGAGCCGCGCCTTGCCGTCGCCGCTCTTGACGCGATCGACGTAATCCTTGACGGACGTGCCGGTGTTGTGGATTTCCTCCAGCATCTGGATCGCGGCCATGTTGGCGCCGCCGTGCAGCGGCCCCCACAGGGCGCAAACGCCGCCGGCCACGGACGCGGCCAGCGGCGCCCGGCTGGAGCCGATCATGCGCACCGTCGATGTCGAACAATTCTGTTCGTGATCGGCGTGCAGGATCAGGAACAGTTGCAGCGCGCGAATCGCCTCCGGCTCCGGCTCGTAATCGGCGTAGGGAATCGAGAACATCATATGGAGGAAGTTGCTGACATATGAGCGTTTGGGATCGGGATAGACAACGGGCTGGCCGATGGATTTTTTGTAGCTGAACGAGGCGATCGTCCGCACCTTGGAGATCAGCTTCGCCGCCGCCATCGTGAAATGCGCGTCGTCCTGCAATTCCATCAGTTCCGGGTGATAGCACGCCGCGGCGTTAAGCATCGCCGCGAGAATCGCCATCGGATGGCCGTAAGGCGGGAAACCCTCGAAGTGATAGCGCAGGCCCTCGTGCAGCAATTCATACTCGGTGAGCATGTTGCTGAACTCGGCCAGTTGTTTGGCGGTGGGCAGTTCGCCCCAGATCAGCAGATACGCGGTTTCAGTGAAACTGGCCTTCTCAGCGATCTGCTCGATGGGATAGCCGCGATAGCGAAGGACGCCCTTGTCGCCGTCGATGTAGGTGATCGCCGAGACGCATGAGGCGGTGTTGGAGTAACCGGGATCGAGCGTGACATAGCCGCACTGATCGCGCAGCTTCACGATGTCCATCGCGTGTTCGTTTTCCGTTCCGACGATGAGCGGCAATTCGACTTTCGTTTCGGGCAACTGAACGCTCACGGTTGGCGCGGCGGAATGGGACGAAACATGCTCGGCGGCGTTGCTCATAAACTTCTCCTGCAATCGGCGAAGAACCAGACCTTCGCGGGGCATTGTAGCGACCGGACGCCGATTTCGCTTGCGCGCCGTCCCGCATTAGCCCGACCTTATACAACAAAACGAAGCCGCCGAAGCGGCTCCGTCGTTCGTTCATCACGCATCACGCCGATCCGCTCTCACTCGCCGGGCAACTGGAGGAACACGAAGTGCTTGCTCATGCCCGTCGGCCCCCGCACGATCACGCTCATGCGAACGCCCTTGCTCATATCCTGCTGACCGACGACCTTCGCCAGTTGCTCGACCGATTCGACCGGCTGACCCATCACTTGGTCGATAATCACGCCGCCGGTCACGCCCTCACTGGCCGCCACCGATCCGCGGCGAACCTGCTCCACCAGCACGCCCTTGTGGAAATCAATGTGCAGTGAATCGGCCAGATCCTGCGTCATCGTACTCAGTTTGTCGAAGCCGAGTTTGCGAAGCGGCGCCATCGCCTGCTCGGTCGGTGTGCCGGGCGTCCGAAGATCGGGCGATTCCTCGCCGGACGCCAGCGTCTTGGGCAACTCCACGAGTTTCACGGGAAGCGTCTGTTTCTTGCCGTCGCGCAGGATGGTGAGTTTCACTTCCGTGCCGGGGCCGTAGTCGGCGATCACCTGCCGCAGACCCGCGGCGTCGGCGACCTTCTTGCCTTCGACTTCGGTGATGATGTCGCCGCGTTTGATTCCGGCCTTGCCCGCCGGGCCGTCGCTCACCAGATCATCGACGACCACGCCGTGTTCCACGCCGAAGCTCTTGAGCAGTTTTGGATTGTCGTTAATCATCACGCCGAGGTAGCCGCGTGCGACCGATCCTTTTTCGATCAGTTGCGGAATGTAGCGTTTGAGCATTTCAACGGGGATGGCGAAGCCGATGCCCTGGTAACCGCCGCTGCGGGTGGCGATGGCGCTGTTCATGCCGACGACCTGGCCGTAGATGCTGCACAGAGGCCCGCCGGAGTTGCCGGGGTTGATCGCCGCGTCGGTCTGGATGTAGTTTTCATAACCGGAAGCGCCGAGGATGCCCAGGTGCCGGCCCTTGCCGGAAACAATGCCCTGGCTCATCGAGAACTCAAAGCTGAACGGCGAGCCGAACGCGAACACCAGTTCGCCCTGGTCCGGCGAGCGATCGGCCAACCGCGCCGGATGCAGGTTGTCTTCCTCCACCTTCAACACCGCGATGTCGGTGTTCGGATCGACGCCGATCACTTTCGCCGGGCGCGTGGTTTTGTCGAAAAATCGCACTTCGATCTCATCCGCATCCTTTACAACATGATAGTTGGTGACGATGTGCCCTTCTTTGTCATATACCCAGCCGCTGCCGTTGGCGACCAGTTGCGGCACATCGTATTTGTTGAACTTGTCATCACGCGGCGAAGGTGAGCCCGGCCCATTGTCCTCATCGCCCATGCCCTCGTCGGGGATACCGAATCGTTTCATAAACTCCCGCATCCGAGGCGGCATGTCGCCGTGCGCCCCGCCCATCGACGACGCCTTGCGGCTGATCGCCACATGCACCACGCTCGGCTCCATCAACTGCGCCACTTCACGGAACGCATCGCTCAGTTCCGCCAGTTTGTTCTTGTTGGATTGGAGTTGCTCGGCGGCCAGTTCGATCCGCGCGGTTTGATCGGCATAGACCAGATCACGCATCACACCGGGACCGAACAAGAGTATCGCGCCCAACACCGCCGCCGTCACCGCCGCCGGTCCGTAATGTTTCATCGCTTGCATATGGATTGCTCCGTTTGAGGTTACTTCCGGGGGTTTTGTCCGGGGGTTTTCTTCCGGGGGGTTACTTATCCTGTAACCGTTCACGGGTGATCGCCGTTTTTGAGCCAAAAACGAATGTTTGTCGAAAAATGGTCGAACATTGGCTCGTCTTACCGCCGTTTTTGAAGCAGAATCCAGGCTTTTTGACCCCGTGAA
>JBAYVY010000128.1:0-9506 GCA_041674345.1 Phycisphaeraceae bacterium
CGCCGGCGTCGAACCGATCCTCGCCCTGCGCTCGCTGTGGCTCAGCAACGACGACCGCTGGAACCACTACTGGTTGTGCGGCTCACCACTCCGACAAGCCGCGTAGGGTGTCATGCACCCCGCCCCCGGCCCCAGGGCGACCGCATTCTCATTTTCTGATTCACCGCGGAGGCCGCGGAGATCGCGGAGGAAAACAAGAAGATGAAACCGCAGATCAACACCGATGAACGCGGATGACTTTTAAATTAAAACTTCATATCCGTATCGCCTCCACCAGTTTGTTACCCGCTTCCGTCGTCTGTTTGATCGAGGGGCCGAGGTAGAGACGGCGGGACTGGAGGGCGCCACCTCCTTCAAAAGTCGGCGGATTTTCCTTGCCTTGCGGGGCGGACCGGTCGATAATGTCGGCGGAAGGCGGCTTGGCCGGAGTCGCTTCGGGCGTATGAGGGCTGGCCGTTTCGACGGTTGTATCCTTCGCTGCGGCAGCCGCCTTCTTCCACATCGTTACAGCGGCCAGTTGTTTTCGGCCCGTTCTGACTTCTTCAAAGTTGATCTGTGTTCATCCGCGGTTCCTTCTTCCCCGTGGCACTCCGTGGCGAAAACCTCTTTCGCAGAGAATGCGGTTGCCCCCGCCCCCGGCCTCGCGGTTTGCATCCCGCGACTGACAGGAAATCCACCTACATTCAAAGTTTGGTTGACCTAAAAATTATGTTCAGTTGACATGCGATGTATTTTAGGCAATGATAATTTCCTTCAGCGACCACCCACCGGCTTCCCGCCGCCCGAACGCGGCGAGCGAAGCATTGACCCTCCGCGTAACGGAAACATGATGAAGTCCACGCCGCATCCGTCCGACCCGACGAACCACCCCTCCCTCGAAGGCATGCACAGCACCGTCGCCGTCCCGCATCACGCCGCCGGGTTCTGGCGAAACTGGCGCGCCTACGTCGGCCCCGCGCTGCTCGTCAGCGTCGGCTACATGGACCCCGGCAACTGGGGCACCGATCTCCAGGCCGGCGCTCAATTCAAATACAACCTCCTCTGGGTCGTCGCGCTCGCCAGCGTCATGGCCATCTTCCTCCAGGTTCTTTCCGCACGCCTGGGCGTCGTCACCGGCAAAGACCTCGCCCAGTGCTGCCGCGACTTCTACCCTCGCTGGACGCGCTGGCCCAACTGGCTCCTCTGCGAAATCGCCATCGCCGCCTGCGACCTGGCCGAAGTGCTCGGCTCCGCCGTCGCCCTCAATCTCCTCTTCGGAATCCCCCTCCTCTGGGCCGTCATCATCACCGCCGCCGATGTCTTCCTCATCCTCGGACTCCAGGGCTTCGGCATGAGAATGATCGAAGCCGTCGTCCTCGTCCTCGTCGCCACCATCGGCTCCTGCTACTTCATCGAAATCTTCGTCCTCCCCCAAACCTCCCCCGAATTCCTCGAAATGGGCAAGTCCCTTCTCACCCCCGGCTTCCGGCAAATGGGCATGGCCTACGTCGCCATCGGAATCATCGGCGCCACCGTCATGCCTCACAACCTCTACCTCCATTCCGCCCTCGTCCAAACCCGAAACTTCCAGAAAGACGAACACTCCATCCGCAACGCCATCCGCTTCAACACCCTCGACTCCACCGTCGCGCTCTCCCTCGCCTTCTGCGTCAACGCCGCGATCCTCGTCCTCGCCGCCATGGTCTTCTTCGGCAAGCAATCCGTCACCGTCGCCGGCGGCGAAGTCGTCCACTTCGGACCCGACGCCGATTGGATTCACGTCGCCTACCTCACGCTCGCCCCCCTCCTCGGCACCGCCGCCGCGAGCATCCTCTTCGCCGTCGCGCTCCTGGCCAGCGGACAATCCAGCACCATCACCGGCACTCTCGCCGGACAAGTCGTCATGGAGGGCTTCATGCACTGGCGACTGGCCCCCTGGATTCGACGACTCATCACTCGCTCCCTGGCCATCATCCCCGCCATCCTCATCATCGCCATCCGCGGCGAAGGCAGCGTCAACGACCTCCTCGTCCTCAGCCAGGTCATCCTCGCCATCCAACTCCCACTCGCCATGTTCCCCCTCCTCCACCTCACCAGCAGCGAAAAATACATGGGCCGCTGGCGCAACGGCCGGCTCCTCCTCATCGCCGGCTGGGGCAGCGCCCTGCTCATCACCGCCATGGACATCTACGGCCTGCCCGAATCCCTCAAAGAAGCATGGAGCGTCATCGCCGGACGATAAAATTCCTGATTTGTGATTTTCGATTTGTGATTTCCGCAAGCACGGGATGACGCCTTCTTAGGCGGCAGGCCGTGACGCGCCTTGAAAAAATCACAAATCCAAAATCACCCATCCGCACACACTGCTAAAATACCCCAGGAGATTCAATGTACCCCACCATCCTGCTCGCTCTCGACACATCCCCCACCGACCGCGCGATCATTGAACACGTCAAATCCCTCGCCGCGGCCCTCCACAGCCACGTCGTGCTTTTGCACGTCGCCACCGGCGTACAGGCCAAATGGGCCGGCCCCGCCGCCGCCGGCGAAGAAGTCAACCAAAGCCAGGCCTACCTCAACAACGTCCAGCGAGAGTTCCAACAGATCGGCGTCGCCACCCACACCGTCCTCTGCTACGGCGAATCCGCTCCCGAAATCGTCAAATTCGTCGAGTCCAACGACATCCACCTCATCGCCATGGGAACCCACGGCCACCGCCTCCTCGGCGATATCCTCCACGGCTTCACCGCCTCCAAAGTCCAACACCGCGTCTCCATCCCCGTCCTACTCCTCCGTTCCAAATAGAAACCGGGGACTGGGAATTAACCCGGATTATTCGTTGATGATTTGAAAAAGCGGCCAACGTGGGCAGACAAAAGGGGATGAGTACATATGTTGACGGCGAGAGGGCGGGTATGTAAGGTGGGGGCATGGCCGGAAGCACGAGACACAACCCGGCGGCGCGGTGTTTCACGTTCTCAATCATGGCAAGATTCCTAAATATATGTACTCATCCCCTTTTCTTCCTCACTCCAACTATTCATCGTTTGACGCTTTAGCGCATCTCGTCAATTCATACATGGGGATCGGGTCGGATCGCGCACGGGAGCGCGCGGGACGACATGACTGGCTGAAGCCGGCACGCCGGGTTGAGTGTGTGAAAGGAATAGGTATGCGAATTCTTGTCAGCGGATCGACGGGATTGATCGGGCGGGCGGTGTGCGTGGGGCTGGAAAAGCGCGGGCATCGTGTGATTCGATTGGTGCGGGGTGATGCCGGGGGCGGGGCTTCCGGGGGCGGGGGCGGGGGCGATGAATTGGCATCGCCGATGTCGAGTCGCGTTCCGATGGGGACGGTGGTGGTATGGAATCCGTCGCTGGGGGAAGTGCCTTTGGCATTGCTGGAGGGATTGGATGGGGTGATTCACCTGGGTGGGGAACCGATTTACGGGCGTTGGACGGATGCGAAGCGTCGGCGGATTTTGGAATCGCGTGTCGGGCCGACGACGTTGCTGGCCGAGGCGTTGACGAAGTTGGTGAATCCGCCGCGGTTGTTGCTGACGGCCAGCGGGATCACCTACTACGGCACGCACCGGGACGAAGTATTGGATGAGACATCGCCATCGGGCGGGGGATTTCTGGCGGAGGTTTGCCGGCGATGGGAAGCGGCGGCGCAGGTTGCGGAGCAGCGTGGGATCGCGGTGGGACATTTGCGATTCGGCATGGTGTTGTCACGTTACGGGGGGGCGTTGAAGCAGATGCTGCCGATTTTCAAGATGGGACTGGGCGGGCGGATCGGCAACGGCGAGCAGTATTGGTCGTGGATCGGCATTGACGACGCGGCGGCGGCGATCGCGGTGATCGCGGAGTCGCCGGACGCGCGGGGGCCTTACAACATCGTCGCGCCGGGCGTGGTGACCAATGCCGAGTTCACACGGATACTCGCCAGGCGATTGCATCGGCCGGCATGTCTGCCGGTGCCGGGAGCGCTGCTGACGCTGGCGTTGCCGGGCTTCGCGGAGGAAACGTTGCTGGCCAGTCAGCAAGTGGTGTCGGGGAAATTGGAAGCGATGGGATTTGAGTTTGAATATCCGACGCTGGAGGGGGCGTTGAAGGCATTGGTTTGAGATTGGCGATTATCCCGGCCAAGCCGAAGACGGCATGGCCGGGCTTCAAATCACAAATCGAAAATCACAAATCAAAAATTGTGTCAGGTTTCAATCCGGTCCATCATGAACAGCGCGACGGGGAGGTAGATGACGGCGGGCATCCATGCGGCGAGCGCGGGGGGCATGTCGCCGCCGCTGCCGACCTGCATGAGGATGAACGAACCGGCCCATACCCCGATGCACAACGGGGCGGCTTTGACGGATTGGACGAGGAGATTGGCCGGTCCCCGGAGGAGGAAGAATGGCAGTCCCATGGCGAGGATGAGGACGTTGATGACCATGAGGGAGAATCGTCCGTGGATTTGGCGTTCGATGTCGCTGGTCTGGACGATGCCTTTGCGGTGGGTGAGTGCTTCGAGTTCCCGCAAGCTGAGCAGTTGTCGGTATCGGGCGTTGCGATGGAGCATGAGGGTGGTGGGATCGAGGGTGCTGGGCACGAAGGCGAGGGGTTGGGGCTGGAGATCGGAGGCGGTGGTGTTGCCGGTGGAGGAGGCGCGGCGAAGGGTCTGTCCGTCGGTGAGTTTCCAGCCCTTGCCGTCGTCGTCCCATTGGGCGTTGGAGGCGGTGATTTTTTCGACGGCGCGGCCCTCGTCATCGCGTTTGAGGATCGTGAGGTTGCTCAAAGTCCTGGTTTTGACGTTGAACTGTGAAACGGTGAAGAGCATGTCCCAGTCGGGGTGTCCGTTTTGGTCGCGGTCGGGGCCGAAGTCGGGGACGAACTCGACGCTGAAGGGTCCGATGCCGCCGGTCTTGACGTTTTTGTGGACGCGGGCGAGTTTGTCGCGGAAGGCGGGGATGGCGATTTCCTGGTCGAGGAACATGAGGGTGGAGCAACCGACGCCGGCGATCAGCAGGGGCGCGGCGACGCGGTAGAGCGAGACGCCTCCGGCGAGGATGGCGGTCAGTTCGCGGTTGCGGATCATGGCCGCGAGTGTGAACCCGGCGGCGGCGATGGGCAGGACGCCGGCGGCGTAGATGTAGTAGATGAAGATTTGCGGGCCGTAGAAGTCGAGGATGGAGCCGACGACGGTGAGGGTTTTGACGGCGGCCCCGCCCCGGACGCGGTCAGCGATCTGCGCGAACTCGTCGATGTTGACGATCAGGTCGAGCGTGGCGATGAGCAGCGACAGCACGACGAACAGCAACATGTAGTTGATGAGGAACTGACGCAGGATGTAGCGGTCGAGGACTTTCACGGGAGGGTATAGTATATTCAAATGCGTCACATGCGTTACACCCTCAAGGCCATTGGAGCCACCCAGTTCCATCAGATCGGCCCCCGCAAGGAGCGGGAGCACGCCGCCGAGGTCTTTCTCGCCCAGCGTTTTTTCGACTTTCGCACGAGCGGCTGCTTCATCGAGGTCGGCGCCAACGATCCGGTGAAATATTCGCAGACCTGGCAACTGGAGCAGGATGGCTGGTCGGGCATTCCGGTGGAGCCGGTGCCGGAACTGGGCGATTTGCTTCGGGAAAAGCGACCGCGCTCACGGGTGGCGACCGTCGCCTGCGGCTCGCCGGAACAGGTGGGCACGGCGACGTTCCACGTGTCCCGCAATACGCAATTCTCATCGTTGGCCGGCCGGCATGTCGATTTCAACCCGGATTACGTTCAAAGCGTGCCGGTGCAAGTGATGACGCTGGACCAGGTGATCGCTCAACACGCTCCGGGCAAGATCGATTTCGTTTCCATCGACGTGGAGGGCATGCAACTGGATGTGCTGCGCGGATTTGATTTGGCGCGGCATCAGCCGGATTTACTGCTGGTTGAAGATCATCTGATCGACTTTCGGACGCATCGGTATCTTCGGCGACGGGGCTATCAACTGGTCAAGCGCACGGGATTGAACAACTGGTATGTGCCGCGGGGTCGGCCGTTCGCGCTCACCGACGCTCGTGAACGGTTCGCGCTATGGCGAAAGCTTTGGCTGCGGACGCCGATTCGGGCGTTACGAGCGCGGCTTCGACGATGGTTGGGTTAGCCCGGTCTTTAGTGTCTAACCAGTTTCCGATACACGCCGCCGATCACGGCGATCAGAAACAGATTTCCGCTCCAGATCATCATCGCGTTGAACCACGGGCCGAGTCCCGCCGCGTCAACCTTAATCATATTCTTCGCGCCGCTGACCATCAGGATCGCCAGAATCGCGGGCAAAAAGCACCAGAAGAAAATCATCAGCGGCGTCTGATGCCGAAGCCACATGCTCATCGCCCCGCCCAGCAGCATCACCAGCAGCGTGCAAACCGCCATCGCCGCACGCTCGTTCACGACCGAACTGATGACCCGCCTCAACTTGTTGATCTGGCCCTGCAATGTCTCGGCCAACCGCACCGTCGGCTGGGTCGGTTCATGCGACACCATCGTCAGCAAGCCCGGCGAGCCGGCGTGGTCCAGCGACTTCGCCGCACGCAGCGGCTCCATTACCGCACGCGGCAATCGCAGCATCGTCAGGTAAATCGTCTTCACCTGCGTCGGCGTGGGCAGGCGAGGGTCACGCACCGTCACCTGCGTCAGTTTCAAATTGATCCGCGGTTCCTCCCCCAGCGAACTGGGCACCACTTCCATCCGACCGCTCCTCGCTTCAAACCGCTGCCGCACGTTCAACCCGCCCAACTGCGCCACCACCGGCTTGTCATCGTCGGCCTGCAACTGCAAATGCCCGTCCTCGATCACCACTTTCGCCGCCCGCACCGAGTATTCCTCGCCCTGGGGTCCGACCAGATTCAGCAATCCCCCGCCGTCGAACGTTGTCGTTTCGCCCTGTCGCACCGCCCGCTCGATCGCCGCCTGATCGCCCGGCCCGGCCAGCGCCTTGGCCAAATCCTCCGTCGCCTGCGACTGCGCCATCACGTTCCGAAGGTTCTGCGACAGTTCCGCGATCATGGAATGGAGGTCCGGGTTTTCGCTCATCCGTTGCAACCGGCCCCATGACAAAAACTGGGGCCGGGTCTGAAACAGGTTCGGTATCTCCTGCGCCGGAAAGTTCTGCTCCTTCACGGACACCAGCAGCCCCGATCGCGGGTCTTTCACCGTCGCGTTGGTGAACTTGATCGTGGCGTAGGTTTTCTCGTCGATGCGGTAGAAATCCGCCACCGCCCGTTGGCCGGTGTAATCCACGTCCAGATCGCCGTCCGGATCGATCTTTCCCCCCGCCGCGTGCTCCAGCACGATCCGCTGATAGGGCCAGGGCGTATCGCGTTGATCCCGCGGCGGGGGATCGAGCCGCGTGATCTGCGCCCGGTCGGCATACACCACGACCTTGTTCAGCCGCACCACCTGCTGGTGGTCGATCTGTTGCACCACCATCTGCGCCACGTCCCGCTGAATCAACTGCTCCACCTGCCCCCAGAAAATCGGAATGACCCAGTTGGCCAGGAAAAACATCGCCAGCGTCAGCCCCACGCCCAGCATCGCCACGGGCATCAGCAGCCAGCGATAGCTGATCCCGCCGACCGCGCAGGCGGTGATCTCGTTGTCCGCCGACAGGCGGAAATAGACCATCGTCGCGCTGAACGCCGCGCTGATCGGCAACGCATAACTCAGCATCCCCGGCATGACGAAAAAGATCAGCTTCGCCAGCGCCGTCGCGCCCAGCGAGCCCTCGCTGATCGGCTTGATGATGAAGCCCACGCTCATCACCATCACCAGCACGCCGGTGCTCAGCGCCAGCAGCTTCAGCACGTCCTTGAAAATGTATCGAAACAGCGTCAGAGGCATGATGACATCATACCCTGATTTGTGATTTTGGATTTGTGATTTTGGATTGAAGCACGGGATGGCCTTCTTAGGCCAGACCGTGGTGAAGCACCCCAGTCACAAATCCAAAATCACAAATCACAAATCTCCTTCGCCATCGTCTCCAACTGTCCTCCGTTCATCCGGTACGCCAGCACGTTCAGCGTCACGTGCGCCCGCCGCGTCATGCCGTCGGTCGCGCCCGTGACTTCCGGGGGTCTGGCGCTGCTGGTGGTGCTGATGAACAGCGTGCCGCTGTCGGTGCGCACCGACGCCTTGACGTGCCCGATCACCGCGCCGTCATTCGCATCAATCGCCTTCGCCAATCGCTGCATCATCACCGCCGTCTCCGCCGCCACCACCGCCGCCGCGCGCGGCCGATCAAACGCCATCTCCCGCTCACAAGCATAAACCCCCGGTTCCCCCGCATGATGGTGCGAATCCCCCCCAAGGCGGGGGCCATTCATGGCCCCCGAAGTCGGCGCAAAACTCCAACGCGCATTCACCGATTCCTCCCCCAACAATATCCCCATCACCTCCTCCACACCGCGCCCGTCCTTCGCCGACATCGCCACCACCGGCTTGCCCCCGCCCATCTGCACCAGACGATCCACCAAATCCATCGCAATAGCGCTATCCACCAAATCCACCTTGTTCACCACCGCCACATCCGCCACCTTCAGCGAATCCTCAATGAACGGCCCGGCCACCCGGTGGAACGCCTTGAACCGCTCGGCGTCAAACAACACCGCCATCCGCACCCGCTCCACCGTCTTGCTCCCCGACATCAACAACTGCCTGATCCCCCCCGGCGACGCCACGCCCGACGGCTCCAATATCACCACGTCCGGCTTGATCTCCCGCTCGATCTGTCCCAACGTCACCATCAGATTCGCGCCCATCGAACAACACACGCATCCCCCGAACACCTCCCGCACCGTCATGCCCGCTTCACGCAACCGCGCATCATCCACGCCCACCTTCCCCGCTTCATTTTCAATGATCGCCACCTTGCGTTGACGCGCGTCCACCAACCACCGCGCCAAACGCAGCACAAACGAAGTCTTGCCCGCGCCCAAAAATCCGCCGATCACGAGTATGTCCATGACGGTATTGTAATGCCGCCAAGCCAACAGCGAATAGCCAACAGCCAGCAGGCAAAAACGCACTTTCAATCTGTTGGCTGTTGGCTTCTGGCTGTTGGCTTTCCGCTATCATGTCCCCACTCCCACGGAGCCGCTCATGCCCGGTCACGCCATTCTCATCGGTTGGGGGTCCAACGGCGACGTCTTCCCCATGATCGGCGTCGGCCGCGCCCTCCTCGCGCGAGGCCACCGCGTCACCCTCATCACCAACGATCACTTCCGCCCGCCCGTCGAAAACGCCGGCCTCACCTTTCGACCGTTGGGCACCGCCGAAATGTATCACCAGACCCTCAGCAATCCCGACATCTGGCACCCCCGCAAGGGCTTCAAAGCCGTCGCACAACTTTCCCAGCAATTCCTCCAACCCATGTACGAACTGACTCACAAATTGCTCGACGCATCCGCGTCCGGGGGCGCTTCCGGGGGCGGTGACGGGGGCGCTTCCGGGGGCGATTCCGGGGGCGATTCCGGGGGCGATTCC
>JBAYVY010000129.1:0-9480 GCA_041674345.1 Phycisphaeraceae bacterium
GCCGCCCAGCAAATCCAGCAATGGCCCTACATCCGCCGGCACTTCTCGCAAACCGCCTCTGTCATCGTCAGCATGACGCTCCCCGATGCCGAGAATCACGCGCTGGTCGCGCCCATCGGCATCCGTCACGACGTGATCGCTGAAGACGACACCACGCTCCAGCCCAACCCCGCCATCGGCGTGCCGGAAAATCCGCTTTCGCTGCCTTCGCCCGACGATATGCGGCGACAGGCGATTAACGAAATCGTCTCTCAGGCCGCGGGGAAACTGCTCGACGCCGCAATCCGCGCGCGGGCCGCCAACCTGCAATCGCAAGCAGACTCGCTGCGCCAAGCGGGCAATGCGGATCAAGCGATTGAACTCGACGTTACCGCCGCGCTGATCGGTGAAGCAATCGATCCCCCAACCGCCCCCAACCGCCCTCAACCGCCTGGCGGAACTGCGCAAACAGGTGATGACATCCGCACAGTAATTGGGCAATTGGGCATTGGGCAGCTCCTGGGCCACTACAGCCCCGCCGTTTCCCGCCGCTCGCCGCGTCGGGTAGAATGGCTCCATCTTTTGCGGAGCGCAAGCATGTCACGAGTGGTTCAAGCGATTTTATGCGGTCTGATGCTGTCCCTGTTCCTGATCGGCTGCGACACCGGCACGCAAACCAGCGACGCCGATATTCAGGTGATACCCGAAGACAAACTGGCCGACGCGCTGGCCGAACCGCAGACCGTGCTGGTCGATGTGCGCACCCCCGCCCGCTATGCGTCCGGCCACCTTCCGGGGGCGATCAGCGTTCCGCTGCCCGACATGCGCCCCGATGACGCCCGGCTGACCGACGCCAAACAGATCATCGTCTATGCCGGCGGATGGACCGACCCGCTCAGCATCGCCGGCGTCAAACGCCTGATGGCGCTGGGCTATTCCAACGTCTATGAATTCAAGGGCGGCATCGACGTCTGGCAGGACTCCGGCAAAAAACTCATCACATCGCTGCCGGAAAAAGGCGAGCGACCGGAAACCAACCGGTAAAACGCACTTCGTGCGAATGACGAATGACGAAATCCGAATGACGAATCAAATCCGAAATCCGATGCACGAAACCGGATGCTTGCTGTTTCGGATTTCGAGCTTCGGATTTGATTCTTCTCGAGTTTCGTCATTCGTCATTCACGCCCGACACCGGGGGCGATGAATCGCCCCCGCCGCCGCCCCCCCCCACGGCACGTCCTCCACCTTCGCCAGCACGTTCGCCCATCGCGCCAATGCGAACAGCAGATCACTCACCCGATTGATATACGGAATCACATCGTCGCCGACCGGCTCGGTATGTGACAGCGCGACGATCAAACGCTCGGCCCGCCGGCTGATCGTGCGCGCCAGGTGCAGACGGGCCGCGACTTCGCAACCTCCCGGAAGTATGAACGACTTGAGCGGCGGCAGGTGCGATGACGCGCGGTCAATGAGACCTTCGAGTTCCGTGACGTGCGCGGCGGTGATGCGAACGCTGCGTTTAACCTTCGCATCCAGCGGCGTGCATAAATCCGCGCCGAGATCGAACAACCGCGATTGCAATGGCGCGATGACCCCGGCGATTTCCGTCGGCGCGTTCACCGCGGCCAGGCCCAGGGCGCTGTTCAGTTCATCGATGGTGCCGTAGGCCTCGACGCGCAGCGAATCCTTGGCCGTGCGTTGTCCGCCGAACAATCCCGTCGTGCCGTCGTCACCTGTGCGGGTGTAGAGTTTCATGCTGATTCGCCGAGGGTGAAAAAGCAGAACATCAAAACAGCAGAACAACAGAACATGTCGGAGTCGCATCCGAATGTTTTGCTGTTTTGCTTTTCTGCTGCTCTGCTTTCATACCCTATGCCGTCAGTGGTGGATTCTCGGTATGGGCCAGCGGGTCGGGGCGGAAGAACTTCACGTTGTCCAGCGCCCAGAGTTTGTCGGTGAAATTGCCGTTGAGTTCCGCTTCGGAGAGGTTGGAGCCGCGTGTGGCTTCCTCGGCCATCTGCATTTTCGCTTCGAGATTGTCCAGCAGCGAGACGAACAGCGCTTCGGGGGTGGCGGGGAGTTTCGCGGCTCCGTATTCGGGTTTGCCGTGGTGCGAGAGGACGATGTGCAGCAGCACCATCGCCGCGTCGCGCGGAACTTCGTGGCCGGTCTTGGCGCACAGCGCGATTTTGCCTTCCAGCCAGATCGCGCCGCGGGCGATGTGCCCGATGAGCTGCCCGTCGTCGCTGTAAGTGAACCCCTCGCGCCAACTCAGCTCGGCACACTTGGCCATGTCGTGAATGAACAGGCCGGTGAGAATCAGATCGCGGTTGAGTTTGGGATGCAGCGGCAAAATCGACTCGGCGTGCTTGAGCAAGCTGAGCGTATGCTCCAGCAAGCCGCCGAGAAAGGCGTGATGCAGCGTCTGCGCCGCCGGCGACTGTTTGAAAGCCGACATCAGTTTCGCATCGAGCAGATACGTTTCCACCAGCGCCTTCATCGCCGGATGCGTGACCGACCGCACGATGGTCGACAGTTCGGCGAACATCTGCTCGACATCTTTTTCCGTGGTCGGCAGCAAATGCGGCAAATCCTCCGCCGTGGGCTTCGCACCGACGATCTCCTGCAAAATCAACTGCAACTGCCCCTGGTACGGCTGCGTCTGCCCCACGATGCGGACGAAACCATCGGTCGGCAGCGATGCGACCAGTTCCTCCGTCGCGTTCCACATGCGGGCCGGCAGGCGACCCGATTTGTCGGCGATCAGACATTTCAAATACGGCTTGCCCGCCCGCGTCAAACCAAGCTGACAGTTCTGCACGGCGAACAATCCCTCGATCAACTGGTTGGGGCCGAGGTCTTTGATGTAGTGGCGCTGCGACATGATGCGGATACCCTTCAGGCAAAACACGCATCGTAACGCAGCGCGCCGGCGGCGTCCAAACAGGCATTGCAACACATCCCTCATCCCTCGCCCCCGCCTCCAATTCCGGGAGGCGGTCAACGAATGCCGGCGGATTATCCGTGACGGGCGAGGGGTTCGCGTTCGGTCCAGGTGATGGACCAGCGTCCCTCCGCTTGCGCATCGAGTTCCAATTCGCGTCCGTTCATCAGGCCCATCTGGTCATCGAGGTGGCTGAACGGCAGGCGCGTGATGCAGGGCACTTTCAATCGCTCGGCCCAGTGGGCCAGCACCTGGAGGCAGGTATTGCCCATGAAGTCGGCATGGTTGGTGTGGGGGAATTGTCCGCCGACGATGGCGACGACGCCGCCGAGGGAACCGGACAGATGAAGTTGAGCGAGGGCGCAATCGACCTGCCAGGGTTTTTCGTCGATGTCTTCGATGGCGAGAACGCGGCCGCGCAGGTCGGGCATGGCGGGGGTGCCGACGAGGTGGCTGAGCACGGTGAGACACGCGGCGAAGCAGGGGCCTTTGGCGTGACCGGGGGCGAGAACCTGGGTCATGGCTTCGGTATCGCTGGTGATGGTGAGGGGTTGGCCGGAGATCATGGCCATCAGATCGCGTGCGGTGCGGCTGTCTTCCCACTTGTCGGGCATGGGGCCGTAAAAAGTTTGCCCCCAGTTGCGCACCTGCCAGACGGCGTGCAGGACGGTGATGTCGCTGTAACCGAAGAGAACGGGCTTGTGATCGGCGGGGACGGGCATTTGAAGCAGGCCCTCGGCCAGTTCGATGGAACCGTAACCGCCGCGGAAGGCGACGATGTAGCGATGGGTGAGGGCTTGGGCGAGGTCATCGAGCCGGGTCTGGAGGGAATGGCGCTGGCCGCGGCCGAGATAACGGGACACGAGGGGGCTGACGACCAGTTCATCGCCGAGTCGCTGTGCGAGTTGGCGGGTGAGGTCGATGGAGACCCTGGCATCTTTGGGGCCGTTGGGACCGTAGGCGGGAACGCAAAGGTACATGGGCGGAAGAGGGGTTAGGGGTTAGGGGTTAGGGGTTATAGGGGTTATAGGGGTTAGGGGTTAGGGACTAGGGACTAGGGACTAGAATAGCATACATTGAGGCGCGAACATATAGAGCTTCGCCCCTCTTCCCTCACCCCTCGCCCATCCTCCCCCACCCCCAATCCCTAGCCCCTGATCCCTCCCCGACCACAATTTTTTAAAAAAATGGAAGATTTGCTATTGAAAATGGAAGGCATGGTGACGATGATTCAAACCAATATGTGCGCGGCATGGGTCGGTCGCACAAGGGCTGAATGTGAGGCCCGCGACCTTTGATACCCCGCCACCCGCCGGAGCCCACCGGCGTGCATGTTGGAGGCCGGCAATTTAGCCGCCCTATGTCCGACGACGATCACCCTGACGGGCGCCAATGTCTGGCGCAACTCTCCCTCGAACACAAACCCATCTTCGATGCGGCCATGAGGCAACTCGCCCAGCCCATCAGCGATTACACATTCACCAATGTGTTCGTCTGGAACGCGGCGCTGCATCTGGAATGGACCCGGCTGCACGGCCACCTCTGCGTCTTCGCCAATTCCACCGGCGACCTGACGCTCCTGCTCCCGCCCATTCCCCTCGATGCCCAACAAGCCGCCCCGGTCGATCTGCGCGCCTGCCTCACGCAGTGCTTCGCCGTGATGGACGACTATCAACGCGCGCACGGCGTCGATCCGGCCCACTCCCGCATCGAATACGTCAGCGATGAAATGCTCGAACGCATCAACGCCGTCGCCGGCGGCGAACTGTCGCTCTCGGCCTCCCCCATGAGCGGCGACTATCTCTACCCCGTCGCCAACATGATCGAACTGCCCGGCAAGTCGCTTAAATCCAAACGCCACAGCCGCAACCAGTTCACCCGCGACTACCCCGATCACCGCGCCGAGATTTTGCAGGACCACCACCTGCCCGATTGTTTGGCGCTGCTGAACAACTGGCGCGAACACGCCGACGTGACCCACGAAGGCCAGATCACCGAAGACGATTCGCACGTCGCCACCGCGCTGCTGCGCCGCCGCGAATCGCTCGCCTGCCGCCGCGCCGTCGAATCGTATCGCTCGCTCAAACTCACCGGCATGGTGGTGTACGTCGGCGAACAACTGGCCGGTTTCACCCTCGGCGAATCGCTCAGCCCTTCGCAAACCTCGATTCTGTTCGAGAAGACGCACCCCGACTACCACGGCATTCCGCAGTTCATCTTCTCCGAGTTCTGCCGCCGGTGCTGGGCCGATTCCCCCGAAATCAACGTCGGCGACGACTGGGGCATCCCCACGCTCCGCTGGACCAAAGAGTCGTACCGCCCCGCCCGCCGCCTGTCCAAATATATGATCGCCCGCCCCGTGCATATGCCCATCATCGTGCAAACGCACACCGAAACGCCGGCATCTTTACCCCCTCTCCCGCAACTTCCGGGAGTGGGAGACGGTCGGGTGGAGGAACCTCAAACCGCGTCATCACTGCCGCGAACAGTCACGCAAGCCGCACGCCGCACACCGCAAGCCGCCGCCCCCCCCCGCCCCGCCACTCTCGCCGATGTGCCCGCCCTGTTCGCCATCGAACGTGACTGCTTCAACGAACACGATGCGTTCAAACGCCGGCAGATTCGTGACCTGATCGCCAACGCACACTCCTTCTGTCGCGTCGTTGAAATCGACAATCAAATCGCCGGCTGGTGCGTTGGTCTGATTCGTCATCACCGCCAGCACCGTTCCGGTCGCATTTACGGTTTGGCCGTGTCTTCAAACTTCCGGGGGCGAGGGGCCGCCAAGCTGCTGGTCAACCATGTGCTGAATCTCATGGCCGACCAAAACGTCCGCCACTGCTACCTCGAAGTCAGCGCCTCCAACGCCCCGGCCATCGCGCTCTACGAAAAGCTCGGCTTCCGCTACACCCGCCTCCTGCCCGACTACTACGCCGAGGGCGAAGCCGGTCTGAGCATGAAACGCGACCTCGCCCCCGTCACCGTCTGATCCCTCCCCCCCGCCGCTTGCGGCTTAGCAATCCCCCACACGATGCGGGGCCGATCCATTCTCCCCCTGCTGAACGGCAACAAAACCGACTGGCCCGATGATGTCTTCGTGCAAATCAGCGAGGACGGTCTCAGCCGCGCCGTACGCATCCGTCGCTGGAAATACTGCGTCATGGCCCCCCGCCCGAAACCCACGGCCAGGCCGGGGATCGCACACCTACGTCGAAACCTATCTCTACGATCTGCTTTACGATCCCTACGAATTGCAGAATCTCATCCACTGCCAGTCGCATCAGAAAGTGCGCGACGCGATGCGCCAACGCCTGCTGCGACGGATGAAGGAAATCGGCGAAGCCGAGCCGACGATCACGCAGGCCGAGTCACGCCCCAGCAACCAACGCATCGTCCGTGATGATGAAGTCATGCGATAACCCGGCAGCGCGCCCACCATTCGTGCAGAAGCCCCTTGCTGTCTTGCTTTTCTGCTTTTCCGCTTTCATCTCCCTCCGTGATCTCCGTGGTGAATCATCGGGGCTATTGCCCCCGCGCCGCCCGGCAAAACGCCCGCACCTTCGCCGCGTCTTTCACGCCGCGCCGCGATTCCACGCCGCTCGATACATCCACGCCCCAGGGCCGAACCACCTCGATCGCCTCCGACACATTTCCGGGGGTCAGCCCCCCCGCCAACATGATCGGCACATGCTTCTTCAAGCCGGGGCAGAGCGAGTCTTTTCCGGGGGCGACTTCCGGTGGCGCCGCCCCGGGTTCTTCCATCCGATCCAGCATCTTCCGCAACGCTTTCCAATCGAACGTCACGCCCGTTCCCCCGCCGACTTTCGTCGGGTCCGGCGTGTCGATCAGCACCGCCGCCACATTGCTCCCCGCCCCCCGCCCCCGGTACGCCTCATCCCATCGACCCAATCTCTTTTCAAAACTTCCGGGGGCCGGTTCAAAGGCCAACGCCACCACGACAGGCAGCGGCGAAATCGCCTCCACCAACCGCTCATCCACACGCCCGTGCAACTGCACCCGGTCCAGCGGAACCTGCGACACCACCTGACGAATCACACCCAACTCCCCATCCACAAACAACCCCACAACCTCCGCCCCCCGGAAGTTGTGCCCCTTCACCGCCTCCGCCACCGCACGCGCCTGCTCAATCGTCACAAACCGCGGCGAGCGCGGCTCGAACACCACCCCCACATAATCCGCGCCGCCGTCCACAGCCGCCAACGCGATCTCCGCCGTCCGAACCCCGCATATCTTGATCTTCACGGTTTCGTCCATATCAGAAGATTATCCCGGATGATTCACCACGGAGAACACGGAGGTTGAAACAAGTCAAGTCGTTGCAGCGAATTTTCAGTCCGATTCTCCTCCGCACACCGCGCGTACAAGTCTTTTCACAACATCTGTATTCTCCGTGCTCTCCGTGAACTCCGTGAACTCCGTGGTGAATCTTGAATCATTCGGGTTATTTGGCAAAGGGCGAAAAGTCGCAAAAGGGACGAAGCAACGGAGGGACGAAGTGTGGATCGGCTCCGCCTCTTTCACTTCGTCCCTTCGTCCCTTTGTCCCTCCGTCCCTTCTTTCCGTTGCCCCAGCAATTCATCCACCAGTTGCCGCTGCGACCCATCGCCCAAATGCTCCCGCGCCTCGGTCAGCAATCGCTTCGCCCGATCCGGCTGCGACAGATAGCGCGTGTAAATCAGTCCCAGCAGCAGTTTCACCTGATCCGTCTGAGAATCGCCTCGATACGTCGCAAGGAACAACTCGTAAGCCGTCGCCGCCGTGCCGTGACGGTCGTGGCTCATCGCGTAGTTGCCCATGTCCAACTGCAAATCGCGCGGCAAAACCTGCTTCGCGTCATCGGCCAGCAATCGTTCATATGTATCCAGCGCCCTGCCGGGGTCGCGCTGTTCCATCGCCGTGCTGATCGCCGCGCGCATCTGCATCTGACGCTGCTGACGCTCGTCGATCTTGCCCGCCCGGATCGGCGCGTCCGTTCCCAAACTGCCCTGCCACGGCGAATGCCCCTGTCGCGTCACGCTCCTGAGTTGCTGACGCCGGCGCCACCGATCCGCCATCGCCAGAAAATCATAGGGTTCACGCGGCAAAATGCGCGTCCACAACAGCGCCATGCCGATGATGAACCCGAACACGTTGCCCGCCAGATGCGCCTGAAACGCGATGCTCGCACCGGGCCTGCCCGACCATTCCAGCACCTGGAAAACCAGATCCTGTCCGAAACTGAACAGCAGCAACACCATCGCGGGGATGTCGAAAAAATAGATGAAGAGAAACCAGAAAACCATCGTCACCCGCGTCAGCGGAAACAGCGCCAGGTACGCGCCGGTCACCGCGCTGATCGACCCGCTGGCGCCGAGGATCGGCGCGGTCTGCGTCAAACTGTACCCCATGCCCGCGACAACGCCGCCCGCCAGATAGAACGCCAGGTAGCCGATCGAGCCGAACCGGTCCTCCAGCGAGTTGCCGAACACATACAAAAACAACATGTTGAACGCCAGGTGTTCCCAGCCCGCATGCAGAAACTGATAGGTGAAAAACTGGTGCAGCTTCGGCTGCCAGGGCAGAAGCATGAACTGCGCGGCGGGAGTTTGCAACGGCGGCGTGGTGTACCCGTATTGCCCCCACACCCACAGCGACACCGCCACGTTCACCACGATCAGCGTGATGTTCATGTACGGTCTGTGCTTCAGCCGGCGGTCTGTGCGAATCGGGAAAAACATTCAACGATTTCCGGCAACGGCGTCAACGCGCCATCGCCGCACGATAACAGAAATCGAACAGCAATTCCCATTCCCGTTCCTGCACCGCCCGCGCCAAATCCCCGCAAGGCGACCGCCCATGTACGCACTTTCCCACGAAATCCGTGAACGCGAACGCATCCCATTGCGTCTGCCCTTCCAGAAACAGCATCGTCGGGTGGCGCGGCGAATTGCGCGCCAGTTCCGCCGCGTCTTTCCGCAACATCGTGTTGACGGGATGCGATCCCATCTTGCGAAACCAATACTTCGCGTTGGGAAAATCCCCCTCACGCCGGTGCATGATGCCGTGCCAGTAACTGCCGGTCGGCGTACCGATCGTCTGGCTGATCTGATGCGACGCCTGCAAATCATTGTGCGCCAGCCAAAGCCCCGCCAGCATCGCGTTCGCCATGTCGATGTTCCTGATCGTTCCCGGCGAGAACGCATTGGCCACCGTCACATCGCTCCGCTGCCCCTTCAGCACCCCCCCCGCCTCCCCGTGCCCCAGCGACACCAGCGGCCGATGCTCCAGCCACCGCGCAATCACAATGCCATACCCCTGTGCGTTGAATCCGCTCATAATGAGACCCCTGAATATCCGAACCAGCCACAAAGGATAACAACCGGCCACGCATATGCCAATTCCCTATGATCGAAAGTGGGAAGTCGGAGGAAAGTCGGAAGTCGGAAGTCGGAAGTCGGAAGTCGGAAGTCGGAAGTCGGAAGTCGGAAGTCGGAAGTCGGAAGTCGGAAGTCGGAAGTCGGAAGTCGGAAGTCGGAAGTCGGAAGTCGGAA
>JBAYVY010000130.1:0-9252 GCA_041674345.1 Phycisphaeraceae bacterium
GTGGATCAAGCGATACACCGCCGGCATCATGCTGCTGGATTTGAACGATCCGCGCAAGATCGTGGGCATGTCGCGTCACCCGCTGCTGGCACCCGAAGCGCCTTACGAGACCGATCAGGGCCTGCGAACGCATGTCATTTTTCCCGGCGGGATGATTCTGGAAGATTCCGGCGAAGTGAAAATCTACTACGGCGCGGCCGATACCGTCGAGTGTCTGGCCACCGCGCATGTCGATGATCTGATCCGGCTCTGTCTGGAAGGCGGCCCGTTGGATTGATTGGTCCGAACATCGGCGACCGCCGAACGACAGAAAAGCAGAGCATCAGGACAACAGAACAGCGGAACATCGGAAAAGCGAAACAGCGGAACATGTTGCGAATTCCGCATCGTCATGTTCCGCTGTTCTGTTGTCCTGCTTTGATGCCGGCCTACTCTTCTTCCTTCTTCGGCTGACGATACAAGTCCATGTAGAACTCCAGCAGTTCCTTGCCGGGCACATCGCGGGTGCGGTGGTGCTGGAATGCGAACTTCTCGAACAGTTCGGTGGCGCGGCCGCGTTCGAGGCGGGTGTCCAGGCGGACCTTGAGGTAGCCGTGGTGGCGGCAGTGGTAGAGGGCGGTCTCCATCAGCTTGTCGCCGATCTCGGTGGCTTGAAGATCGGGCTGAACACGGAGACGCCGAATCTCGGCGATGTTGGGTTCGTCCTCGGCGACGCCGATCATGCCGACAATTTTGCCGTTCAACTCGGCGACCCAGAACTTGGTGCGGTCGGTGCTGAAATAGGCCTCGAAGATGTTTTCGATGTCCGCCCCGGTGTCGTTGTCGGGGATTTGTCCGACGAGCAGACCTTCGGTGTAGAGCCGCTCGACATGGGGATGATCGTCGTAACGGTAGTAACGAATGACCAGGCCGGGAAGTTCCCGCGGATTGTTGGACGGATGCTGATCGGCTGTGTCGTTCATATGCTCCTCATCACTTCCGGGAAACCCCGCCAAGGCAACAGCATATCATAACGGGGGCGAGGGAGTAGGGGCTGGGTGTAGGGGGGACGAGGGTGCTGGGGTATAGGGTTTAGAGTATGGGGTATGGGGTATGGTAAAGTTCGTCGCGGCGATGTTGTCTTTCCATATCCTACATCCTACACCCCATACCCTCTTTTTCCACCGCCCCCCGCCCCTAGCCCCCAACCCCTTCCTCCGTCAAAGTGAAAAACGTCAGTTGATCGTTTTCGGTGTTCAGCAGGGCGACGGTGTATTGGGCCGCGCGGAACAGCGCCCCCGGATTGATGACCCGCGTTGGGCCGATGCGTTGATCGCGCGTGCGATGCGTGTGGCCGTGGAGGAGGTAATCGGCTCCCGATGCGAGGGCGGCTTCCATCGCCGCGTCCTGGTGACCGTGCTGGAAGACAATCGTCTTGCCGTCGCATTGAAGCCGGCCCACGGGGTGACTGACGTGCAAACCCAGCGACCGCGCATACCGCCCCAATGCGTCGGCATCCCAGTCGGTGTTGCCGAACACCAGATACACGTCCAGCGGTGATGCGTCCGGCCCGGCGTCACGGGGTAGCGGCTCCAATAAAGCGTCGATCACTTCCACCGTACCGACATCGCCCAAGTGGATCAGCATCTCCGCCCCATGCCCAATCAACAGGCGAACCGCGCGCTGTGTGGTCGCGGCTCGTCCGTGGCTGTCCGAAAGCAGACCGATCTTCGCCAATCCGTTGTGCCCTTGGTCGTATTGAAGCATGACAGACCCGTAACACAGGCCCGCCGCAAAACGTATGCCAGTGCGCTGTGCGGTATGCGGGGTGCGGCTTGCGGCGCGAACCCGCACCCCGCAAGTCGCAACGCGCATCACCCCAACCCCTTCAACATCTTCCCGACCGACGCCAGTTCCGCTTCCACCTGTGCCAGTTGATCCCGCGTCTGTTGCACCAGATGGGCCGGGGCCTTGTCCGCATAGCCCTTGTTATTCAATCGCCCGATCAGCGCCGACCGGCTCTTTTCCAACTCCGCCAGTCGTTTGCCCAGTCGCTGCTTCTCCGCCTCCGGGTCGATCAAACCCTCGATCATCACACGCATCGAACCCACCGTCGCCTTCACCGCCCCCTCCGGCTCGGCCACGTCCGCCCCGATCCCGCAAACCTCCACGCCCCCCAATGTCTTCAATAACTCCACGCAGTCCCCGATCACGCTTGCCTCAATGCCTTCAACTCTGATCGTCACCTTCACCACCTGTCGCGGCGGCACACCATATTGATTGCGAATGTTCCGTATCGCTCCCACCACCTCCTGCATCAACGCCCATCGCCTCTCCGCATCCTCATCCACCAACTTCTGCGAAACCTTCGGCCACGCCGCGTTGATGCATAATTCACTGCCCGGTAATTCCACACCCGCAATCGACCGATCTCTTCCCCTTCCTGGGCTTCCGGGGGCGGGGGTCCACATCTTCTCCGTAATGAACGGCATCACCGGATGCGACATCCGCAACACCGCGTCCAAACAAGCCGCCAACGTCGCCCGCGCCGCTTCGCCCTCCGGCGTGTCGGTACGCGCCACCGGCTTGATCGCCTCCAGATACCAGTCGCACAAATCCCGCCAGAAAAAGTCGTATAACGCCTGCACATATGCGCTGAACTGAAACGCCCCCAACGCCTCATCCACCGCTTTCACCGTCCGCGCAAGGCGCGACAAAATCCAGCGATCCGCCAAACTCCGTTCCTTCACTTCGTCCCTACGTCCCTTTGTCCCTCCGTCCCTACTCTCCCCTAACACCTCCATCGCAAACCGTCCCGCGTTCCACAGCTTGTTACAAAAGTTCCGCCCCACATCAAACTTCGGACTCGTGTTCTTTCCGCTCGCCGCGTCGCGCTCCACCGGCATACGCACATCCTGCGTCTGCGTCGTCATCAGCGCCAAGGTGAACCGCATCGCATCCGCCCCGTGCGTGGCGATGATGTCCAACGGATCGACCCCGTTGCCCAGCGACTTGCTCATCTTTCGGCCTTCGCCGTCCTGAATCATCGCATGAATAAACACATCCCGAAACGGCACACACCCCCGGAAGTAAATGTTGAACATCACCATCCGCGACACCCACAAGGTAATGATCTCCCGCGCTGTCGATAAAGTCGATGAAGGATTCCACGCCGCCAGCTCCGCCGTCTCCTCCGGCCACCCCATCACCGACAGCGGCCACAACCCCGAACTAAACCATGTATCTAGCACATCGGGGTCGCGGACTAAACCGGCTGTTTCAAGTTTGTTGATCCACTCCGAATCATCGGAGCGAAGGCAGACATGGAAATTATATGTATCGCCCAATCTGTTCCGAACTCGCTTAGTGGAACCTGGGACATACGGAACCAGCATCTTTTTTACTGAATCGTCATCTGTAATATCCGAGTAAGTAAACCACACGGTCGGGCTAGACTTCTTTTGTTCTGCGTCAATGTAGTCCAACAAACCTGAGTGGTTAAGATCGTGTCCAGTTACATGCAATTGGCTCCACACCGGTATCCGATGCCCCCACCACAATTGCCGGCTGATGCACCAATCACGGATATTCTCATGCCACCCCCGGAACGTCTTCGCATACCGTTCCGGCGTGAATCGCAACTGCCCCTCATATCCGCTCTTCCCCTTCGTCCCTTCGTCCCTCCGTCCCTCCGTCCCTTCTCCATCCGCCATCGCACGCAGCGCCGCGCCACGCAGCCGATCGTCCGTCACCTTCACATACCACTGATCGCTCAAATATGGCTCAATCGCGACGTGCGACCGATACGAATGCCCCACCGAATGCCGATACGGCTTCACCTCCGCCAATAAATCATTCTTGCGGAACCACTCGACAATCGCCTCCCGCGCTTCGTAACGATCCATGCCCAGCAGAAATCCCGCATCGCCCTTCGCGCAATCTTCCGGGGGCCAGCCATGTTGATCGCTGATCGTCCCGTCGGGGGCCATCACGTTAATCACCGGCAGATGGTGTCGCTGTCCGATCTCATAATCATTGGGGTCATGGGCCGGCGTCACCTTCAAAAACCCCGATGCGTATTTCGCCTTCGCATCCTCACTCTCCGGGTCCGGTATCACGACATACTCATCGCCGATGATCGGTATTTCCCGATTCACAATCGGCAGCAGCACCTTGCGACCGATCAGATGTTTGCGAATCGGGTCATTCGGATTCACCGCGACCGCCGTATCGCCGAGCATCGTTTCGGGGCGCGTCGTGGCAACGGTCACAAATTCCTCATTCCCTTTGTCCCTCAGTCCCTCAGTCCCTTCTTTCACCAACGGATACTTCATGTACCAGAAATGCCCGTCTATTTCTTCCATCTCGACTTCATCATCGGCCAGCGCCGTCTGCGTGGCCGGGTCCCAGTTGACCAGACGTTTGCCGCGATAAATCAGGCCGTCTTTGAACAACTGGAAAAACGCCTCACGCACGGCCTTCGCACGCACCGTGTCCATCGTGAACGCCTGCCGTTCCCAGTCGCATGAGCAGCCCATTTTTTTGAGCTGGTTGGTGATGGTCGCTTCGTATTCGTCTTTCCATTGCTGGACCAGCGCGATGAACTGTTCGCGCCCGGCGTACCCCTCGGCTTCCAGTTTTTTGTAATCCTTCAGGGCCGGTTTTCCCTCGGTCTGCAAGCGTTTATCGACGATGGTTTGCGTGGCGATGCCCGCGTGATCGGTGCCGGGAATCCACACCGCGTTGTCGCCGCACATCCGGCGCCAGCGAATCAGCACGTCCTGAATCGTGTTGTTCAGCGCGTGGCCCAGATGCAGCGCCGCGGTGACGTTCGGCGGGGGAATGACGATCACATATGGCTTGCGCTGTGCGGTATGCGCTGTGCGGTTTGCGTTCTGTCCGTCTTCGCATCCCGCATCCCGCACCCCGCAAGACGCATCCGGCTCCGCGTGAAAAGCGTTCGCCTTTTCCCACAATTCCCACATTTCCCGTTGCACGGTTTGCGCGTCGTAATTCTTGTCCAGTGCGTTATTCATGATTGTAGTTTACACAACTTCACTTTCGGAGGTTTATCGGGTGGCACGAAGTGCCCCTCCTCGGTTAACCTGATGGCATGAGTCGTGCCGCGAAAACCAGTGCGTGGGTGATTATGTTGGCCGTCGCCGCCGGGGCGATGATCTATTTCGCTGTTCGCCCACCGGTTGGCACGGCGGCGTCCACGTCCTCGTCGGCGATGACGTGGGACGCGACCACCACGCAATACATCGCCGATCAGCACAGCAAGGCCGCTCTGGCGATGCAGCACGCCGATTTCACGCAGGTGCGGGTGATCCTTCAGCCGCTGCTGGCCAAGTACCCCGCCGACGCCGCGGGCCGCACTCTGCTCGCCCGCGCCCTGATGGCGCAGGGCGACTGGCGGGCCGCCTACACCGAAGCGAAGCAGTCGTGTCGGATCGACGATCATCAAGCCGAGGCGCAGATGCTGGCCGGCATCATGGCCGAGCGCTTCGACGAACTGCCCGCCGCGCGTCAACATTACGAACGTGCCAGCGAACTGGAGCCCGGCTCGGTTCAATGTTCGCTCTACCTGGCCAATGTCTGTCTGAAACTCAAGGATTATCCGAACGCCGATCTGTACGCGCTGCGTGTGCTTCGCCTCGACCCGTCGCGCGCCATCGCCTATGCGATCACCGCGCAGGTCGCCGCCGAACAGGGCCAGATTGATCGCGCCATCGAACAGTGGCGTAAAGCGTTGCTTCACACCCAGCCCGACAGCGCCGAGCTTCTCGCTTACACGATGCAGGAGGTGATGCTGCTGCGCCGCCGCGACATCGCCGGTCGGGAAGAGGCGATCAATGTGTTGTTGTCGCTGCCTGAAAGCCAGATTGCCGACAACCGCCGCGTCACCGAAGAATTGGCGCAAACCTATCTCTCGCTCAGCCGCCCGTCCGACGCATCCGATACGTGGTGGCGATGGCTGAAAAACCATCCGACCGACGGCCCCGCCGCCGCCGAAGCCGGTCTGTCCGCCCAACGCGCCGGCCAAACCGACCGCGCACGCCAGTTCCTCGCCCACGCACAAAAAATCGCCCCCGATCACCCGCTCACCGCCGCGCTGCGACAAACGATCAATGATGGAGGGAGTCGGGAGTAGGGGAGTAAGAACCCCGGCGCGCCGAATATAATTCTTCCGACTTCACGGAGCGACACATTTTGTCCATCGAACTTTGCGTTCTCGGCAGCGGATCGGCGGGCAACTGTTCCGTCGTTCGGTTCACTGACGTCGATCACGTCGTCCTCATCGACGCCGGGTTCGGCCCACGCGCCACCGCCAAACGTCTGGACGGCACCGGCGTTACCCTCGGCCACATCCGCGCCATCCTCCTGACCCACCTCGACCGCGATCACTTTTCCCCCAACTGGTACCGCACCCTCCTCGAACGCCAAATCCCCATCCACCTCCATCAAAAACATCTCGCCGAGCTCTACCAAGTCTTGCGAGCCGCCGATCGCGCATCGGAACCGATGGTCCTTCATCGTGACGGGTTGATTCGTCCATTCACCGATCAACCCTTCATGCTCCAACTGACCTTTGATTCCGTCGTCGGCGTCCGCCCCGTCGCGCTCTCGCACGATGCGCAAGGCACCACCGGCTACATCCTCCGTCGCGGCGAACACCGCTTGGCCTACGCCACCGATCTCGGCCACGTCCCCGACGCGCTGCTTCACGCCATGTTCAACGTCCATCTCCTGGCCATCGAATCCAACTACGATCCGCGGATGCAACTCGACTCTCCCCGTCCCGCGATGCTCAAGCACCGCATCATGTCCAACCGCGGCCACCTGTCCAACGAACAAACCCTCCACGCCCTCCAACACCTGTTCGCCCAATCCCACACGCCCCCCGCGCACATCGTGCTGCTTCATCTGTCCCGCCAATGCAATTGCCCCCGCTTGCTCGAACAGTTGTACGCCCCGCACCCCCGCATCGCCGAACGCCTTCACCTGTCCAGCCAGCACCAACGCACCCCCTGGCTCGGTATCGCCACCACGCACGACCCATTGCAAGGCGAACAGATCGCCATGTTCGCGCGATGAACCAAAACCACAAATCACAACTTCTCCATCCACCCCTGCACCTTCTTCCGCTCCGGCTCCATCCCGATCTTCGCATACAAATCCCCCGCCTCCGTCCACAACATGCTCGCCTCCGCCACATTCCCCCGCTGTTTCGCAATCACGCCGAGGTTGCCCAGTTGGTTGGCTTGGCCGATCACTTCCCGCCTGCATTTCATCACCGCCAGTATCGTGATGATCGGAATGTCGTGCGGCGAATGATGTTTGGTTCGTTCCACACGAGGGTCTTTCAGTTCGTTCAAGCCGCGCAATAAACAGCGCGGGGCCGCGGCAGCATCCATGCCGGCACTCCTTCAAGCAAGCTGTGAATGTTCCAATGTCGTGAATGTTCCAACCGCGAGGCCTCGCGACAATGAAAGACACATTGCCGCCGGTGCTCCCGGGCGCAATGGCTGACATATCCCTAACTGTTGTGGACTGGCAAAATTAGATGCGTTTGCCCTGGCCAAGGGGGAGGGAGTTGCGGTATGCCCATGACAATCGCCGCCGATCACGCTAGCATAATGTGCTTCGCTTTCACTGGAATTGGGCCGTTTATGCCGCAGCCCCCGGAAGTAATGGATTTAGCCGAACGCACACGGATCGAAGAAGTCATCGAAGGCCGCGCCCGGCTTTCCGCTGCGCAGGCGTTGGACCTGTATCGTCACGCATCCCTGCACGATCTGGGCCGGTGGGCCAGCCGCATGACCGACCGGATGCACGGCAACAAGGTCCGCACCTACATCATCGACCGCAACATCAATTACACCAATGTCTGCTCCGCGAAATGCACGTTCTGCGCGTTTCGCCGCGATGCCGAAGACGCCGATTCGTACACGCTGAACACAGGCGAACTTCATGCGAAGATTCGGGAATGCGTGGACATCGGCGGAACGCAGATATTGCTTCAGGGCGGAATGCACCCCGATCTGCCGATCTCGTTTTATGAGGACATGCTGCGCGGCATCAAAGCGGCGTTTCCGACGCTACACGTTCATGCGTTCAGCCCGCCGGAGTTCGTCGAGTTTGTTGCGGTGTTCGACATCGACGGCTTCCCCACGCCCGGCCCCCGGAAGTCCGAAGAGTTACCGCATGATGTGTTCATCGAAAAATTGCGTGCGATTATGCGTCGCCTGCGTGATGCGGGGCTCGACTCATTGCCCGGAGGCGGGGGCGAGATATTGGTGCCGCACGTGCGACGACGCATCGGGTCAAGCAAGGCGAGCGGCCGGCAATGGCTGGATGTGATGGCCGTCGCGCACGAGTCGGGCATGTTCACCAGCGGCACGATGATGTTCGGCCACATCGAAGGCGTCGCGGATCGCATCACTCATATGAAAATGATCCGCGATACGCAGGACGATGCGATGCGTCATTTCCGTCCGGGCCGGTTCGTGAGTTTCATCAGTTGGCCGTTCCAGCCGGACAACACACCGCTGGGGCGCGTGGCGCAATACGATTACGAGAGCGGCGAACCGTTCGCCGGCGATACGCTGGCGGACCTCGTTTTCAAGGGTGAAGTGAACACCGACGACAAAGCCGCTTGCGGCTTAGCAGTCCCCGATGCCGGTAAGCAATTACGTCTCGCCGGCGCGTCGGAATATCTGCGCATGCAGGCGATCAGCCGGTTGTTCTTCGACAACATTCATTCGATCGGCGCATCGTGGGTGACGATGGGCCCGAAGATCGGACAGCTTGGTTTGTTCTTCGGTGCGAATGACATGGGCAGCGTGATGATGGAGGAAAACGTCGTCAGCGCCGCGGGGACGACGTATTGTTTGAACGCCGCGTCGATCTGTCATCTGATTCGAGACGCGGGTTTCACGCCGGCCCAGCGCGACAATACGTATCAGTTTTTGAAAGTGCATGAGAGCGACGATATGAATAGCCCCGATTTGCAGGTGACGGATTGGTCCGCCCATCGCCCGGCGGCATCCGCCTTCGGCGGGGCCAATTAATTGGCCCCGCCGTGGTAGCGCCACAGGCCGAAGGTAAAGCTCGTAGCTCGTAAGGTGGGTAGAGCCGTCTTCGGCGGTAACCGTTCACGGAGAATCGCCGTTTTTGAGCCAATAATAAGGGTCAGCCAATGAAAGCTAACGAAAAAGGTCGATTTTGGCTCTTGCAACCCTCGTTTTTGGGTCAAAAACGCCGTTTTTA
>JBAYVY010000131.1:0-9180 GCA_041674345.1 Phycisphaeraceae bacterium
CGCCGGCGTCGAACCGATCCTCGCCCTGCGCTCGCTGTGGCTCAGCAACGACGACCGCTGGAACCACTACTGGTTGTGCGGCTCACCCCTCCGACAAGCCGCGTAGGGTGTCATGCACCCTGGGAACGTGGGAACGTGGGAACTGGGAACGCGTGGGAACGTGGGAACGTGGGAACGTGGGAACGTGGGAACCGGGCGATTCATTGCCCCCGCCGATGCTTGGTTGTAATCTGTCGCCGATGGCTTCCAACACCACTGCCCCGCGTTGCATCGTCACCATCGACGGCCCGGCCGGTTCGGGCAAATCCACCGTCGCACGCTTGCTCGCCCAACGGTTGAAAATGGATTTCCTCGACACCGGCGCGATGTACCGCGGCATCGCCGCCGAGGCGCTGGACACCGGCCTCGACCCCGCCGACACCGATCACGTCGCCGAACTGGCCGAACGCTTGAACATCCGTTTCGCATGGGATCACGATCCGCCCCGATTGACCATCGACAGCCGGGATGTCACGCATCGTTTGCGTGATGCGGATGTGACGCGGGCGGTGAGCGACATCGCCGGCAACTCGGCGGTTCGCCGGCTGCTGGTCCGCGCGCAACGATGGATCGGCGGATCGCATCCGAATCTCGTCACCGAGGGCCGCGACCAGGGGTCCGTCGTTTTCACCGACGCCACGGTGAAGTTTTACCTCGACGCCCGCCCCGAAGTGCGCGCCAAGCGACGCGCCGATCAATTGAGGGAAGCCGGCAAGGAAGCCGATGAGCAGCAGATTCTCGCGGCGATCATCTACCGCGATCAGCGTGACACCAGCCGCAGCGACGGCCCGCTGATCTGTCCGCCGGACGCCGTTCGCATCGACACCTCCGACATGACCCTCGAACAGGTCGTGCGAACGCTGGAGGATCATGTGCGTGACCGCGCCGCACAACCGGGGGAACCGGGGGCCGCGCTATGACGCTGCTGGGTCGCATCCGCCAGGTCAATCCCGGTCAACCCCTGGCGAAGATTCTCGCATGGATGTGCGTCGGTCAGCCGATGTGCTGGCTGTTCCTGTCGCTCTGTTACCGGCATCGCTGGTTCGGCGTCCACCACATCCCCCGCACCGGCCCGGTCCTGCTGGTCTGCAATCACCAGTCCTATCTCGATCTGCCCGTACTCGGCGTGGGCATCACCCATCGCCACTTCCACTCCATGGCCCGCGCCACACTCTTCCGCAATCCCCTGTTCGGCTTCATCATCCGCCTGCTCAACGCATTCCCCGTCGAGCAGGGCAAGGGCGATGTCAAAAGCGTCCGCACCGCCATTGAACTGTTGCAACAGGGACATCTGGTGCTGGTTTTCCCCGAAGGCAGCCGCACACCCGATGGTGAAGTGAAGGCCTTTTCGCCCGGCATCATGCTGCTGATCCGCAAGGCCAAACCCGTCGTCGTTCCGATGGCCGTCGAGGGCGTGTTCGGCGTCTGGCCCATCGGCGCGAAGCGCCCCAACTTCCGGGGGCGGACCGGCGCGATTTACGGCCAGCCGATCCCCGCCGACGACCTGCTCGCCATGCCCGCCGCCGATGCGACGCGGTTCATCCAGCAGCGCGTGGAAAATTTGCGGCTGGAATTGAATGAACGCATGGCGCGCCTATCATCCGGGTAAGAATACAGGAGACAGGGGAGGAAAGTGGGAAGGCGGAAGTGGGAAGTGGGAAGTAAAGACCTGTGTATAAAATTCTTCCGACTTCCGACTTCCGACTTTTCCCCCGAGGCCGCATTATGACCGACAAACCCAAATACTATGATGTTCGCGGCGAATTCTGGCGGGCGATCTGGGATCGCAGCGACGATTACACCACCTATCTGCAAAACTCACCGCCGGACAAGGCGGCTCGCTGGCATGAAATGGCCCCGAAGATTCCGCCGCTGGGCGATGAACAACGCAAGCGCCTGCACGGTTACAACCGTGCGTTGAACGTGCTGCTCTACACCGGCGTGTGGTGCGGCGACTGCGTGCGGCAGGGGCCGATGATCCGGCAAATCACCGAAGCCGCCGATGACAAGGTGACGCTGCGCTGCATCGACCGCGACGCCGATCCGAAGCTGACCGATGAGTTGCGGATACTGGGCGCGACGCGCGTGCCGGTGGTGGTGTTTCTGTCGGAGGATTTCTTTGAAGTGGGGCGGTTCGGCGATCGTTTGCTGACGGTGTACCGGCGAAAAGCCGCGACGGAAATCGGCGCGGCGTGCCCCGTGCCCTACGCGATCCCGCCGCATGGCGAACTGACCGCCGAGCGCGACGAGTGGGTCGATCTGTTCGAGCGCATGTTGCTGATGACCCGCCTGTCCCCGCCGCTGCGCCAGCGCCACGGCGATTGATCGACGCTGCTATCCGTAGCCGAGTTTTTCCAGGTCGTCTTCATCCAAGCCGAAGTGGTGGCCGATCTCGTGCAGCACGGTGATGCGAATTTGTTCGCGCAACTGCGGATCGTTGTCCGCCATCGCCAGGATGCCTTCGCGATAGATCATGATGTGATCGGGCACGCCGACGTTTCCGCCTTCGACGCTGCGGTCGGTCAGCGGGATGCCGTCGTGCAGGCCGCACAGTTCATCGCGGTATTCCAGGTCGAACGCCTCGCATATTTCGCGCGACGGATAATCCTCCACGATCAGCGGCACCTCATCGAGCAACTCCCGCAACTGCGGCGGCAACCCGTCGATCACCCGTTCCAGCATCGCATCAAAATGGTCCCGCCGCGATTGGTTCATGGTGTGATTGTATCCGCTGACTCGCCATCCCCGGAAGTTTCACCCCGGAGGTTTCACCCCGGAGGGCCACACCCCGGAAGTAGAGAACTACGGAGGAGGCGAATGGGTTGCGGTGCGGTTTCATTACTGAATCGACGAACCGCCGGGCGCTGGGAGTCGTATCATCGGCAGGAGCCATGTCGATGAGCAAGCCGGTTCAGGCGGGGTTGACGATTGCGATCTCGATGCTCGCGTTCGGCGTTCACCTGTTCTGGTACATCTGGACGGTTCCCTATCACCTGTGGCAGTGGAGCGGTGGCATTGAACAGCAAGGGATATGGACTCGCTACGGCCTGAGCCGATGGGCGTGGACCATCCCCTGCACCTGCCCACGGGTTGGTTGCCGCATTGGGCCATTGTGTCCGGTCAAGGCGGCCGGCCCAACGGTTTGTTCGGCTTTTTAGCAATGGTGTTCCTGCTGGGCGCATCCTTGCTCGCGGCGATGGCGTCCGGTTTCTTTCTGACTGGGTTGCTCGCCCGTCAGCGCCCACTGTTCGGTCGTCGCGGGTGGCGGCTATGGTTGTTCCTCGCCGGTTGGCTATGGTTCCCCTTTCCCGCCAGATTATGTTGGATTCACTATTGGACCGTCGCATACTGATCGTACTCCATATGTTTGATCCCATACCGGTTCGTTTCGGTTTGGCCGCGCCGGACACCGGGGCTATAATCGACTGCCGAGATCGCCATGACGATGACACGCACATCCATGACAGCCGATGACTTGTGGCGAATGCCCGATGACGGGCAGCGCCATGAACTGATCCGCGGAGAACTGACCATGATGACACCGGCGGGCGGCGAGCACGGCGAAATCGCTTTTACCATTGGCTTGTTTTTGGGTACCTACGTCAAAACGAAACAGCTAGGCAAAGTTGTGGCGGCTGAGACAGGATTCATCATCGCACGCGATCCCGATACGGTGCGCGCCCCTGACGCGGCGTTCATTGCCAAACAGCGCATTCCAGCCGCCGGTCTGCCCGCCGGCTTCATCCCCTTCGCGCCCGATATCGCGGTCGAGGTGTTGTCCCCCTCCGATTCCCAACTGGACGTGGACGAAAAAATCGACCAGTGGCTCGCCGCCGGCACCGCCAGCGTGTGGGTCGTCAACCCGCGAGGCAAAACAGTCACCGTCCATCGAAGCGGACGCGACCCCCGCATCCTCCGCGAACAGGATGTGCTGGAAGGCGAAGAAGTCTGCCCCGGATTTTCCGTCGATGTCGCCGAACTCTTCCGCTAATCATCGGGTACATGAATTCGGGATAACAATTCAATGAGAATAGGGCCATAGCATGCCCCTTTCCGTCGGGGGCTGTTTTTGCATTTCAACCACGATTTCTCGAGTGAGACGACTTCCCTGATTACTTTGTTTTCACTGAAAACAAAGTAATCAGCCCGCGCCAAATCTCCGCAATGGAGGCAACGGCAATCGCTTATCCCGAACTCGGGTTGCGCGATGATGTGATCCGGCGCCACTCCAACTCCCCTCCCGGCAGGCGAGATGAAAGCTACAATAGCCGCCATGTCCGTGCTGTACGATATTGCGTATCTCACCGCCGGCCTGGCGGTCGCGCCGGTCATGGCGTACAAGCGTCTGCGCTACGGCAAATACCGCGGGGATTGGGCGGCGCGGTTTGGCCGCGCTGATCTGCCCGCCGCCTCCGGCCCCGCCCCCGGCTCACCGCATCGCCCGACGGTGCTGATTCATGCCGTCAGCGTCGGCGAAGTCAACGCCACCCGCCTGTTGGTTGAACGATTGCGCACGCGTCACGCCGACCGCATCCGCATCATCATCAGCGCCACCACCGACACCGGCATCGCCCGCGCCCGCCAGCTTTACAGCAACGGCGCCGCCGAGGTGGTGCGCTATCCGTTCGATCTGTCCGGCGCGGTGCGACGGTTTCTCGACATCGTGAAACCCGACGCGGTCGCATTGATGGAACTTGAAATCTGGCCGAACTTCGCCGCGGAGTGCAAACGTCGCAATATCCCGCTGGCCGTCATCAACGGGCGGCTGAGCGAGCGTAGTTTCCGTGGGTATCGCCGCTTCCGGGGGTTGCTGCGGTCGATGTTCGCGTCGCTCGCCGCCGCCGCCGTGCAGGACGCCGCTTACGCCGAACGATTCGCGGCGATGGGCACCCCCGTCGATCGCATCTCCGTCACCGGCACGATGAAGTGGGACACCGCCGTCATCACTGATGATGTAACCGGCAGCGACGCGCTTGCCGACGCGATGGGTATCGACCGCAACAAGCCGCTGATCGTCTGCGGCTCCACCGGCCCGGGCGAGGAAGCATTATTCGTCAAACACCTCGTCGAAAAACTTCCGGCGGGCCAGATGCTGATGGCCCCGCGCAAGCCCGAACGCTTCGACGAGGCCGCGAGCGCAATGGGGCAGCCGGTTCGCCGAACGCAATGCCCCGATGGCACGGTGCGCCAGCCCGATGATCGCCGCGTGTTTCTGCTCGACACGATGGGCGAGCTTCGCAAGGCCTACACGCTGGCCGATGTCGTGGTGGTGGGGCGAAGTTTCTGCCCGCTGTTCGGCAGCGACATGATGGAGCCGATCGCGCTGGGCAAGCCCGTCGTCATCGGCCCGAACACCGGCGACTTCGCCGACACCATGAATCAACTGCTGGCCGGTGACGGCATCCTCCAGGTCGCCGCCCCCGGAAGCCGGATCGGCCCATCGCTGACGCAAGCGGTGGGGGGCCTGCTCGCCAACCCCGCCCGCGCCGCGCAATTGGCTGAAAACGGCCGCAACGTCATCCGCAACAACCAGGGCGCCACCGACCGCCACGTCCAACTCATCGAAAAACTACTTGCGTTACAATCGACATGAAAGCGGGACAGCGGAAAAGCAGAACAACAGAACATAAACTTGTCGCCCGCCATGTTGTGCTGCTCCGATGCTCTGCTGTTGTGTTTTTCTGCTGTTTTGCTGTATCTTTTCGGCACGCCATCCGTACCTTGATGAAACTTAGCGAAGCCCCCATGCCCTCCACCACGTTACGCCAGAACGTCGTCGCCGCCAGCCGGCACATTGTCATCAAACTCGGCACGCAACTGCTGACCGACGGCAAGGGCCGGCTTGACGAAAAGTTTCTCGCGTCCATCGCCGATCAGGTCGCGCAACTGCGTCAGCGCGGCATCCACGTCACCGTCGTCTCCAGCGGCGCGGTCGGCGTCGGCGTGAAAGTGCTGGGCCTGACGCAACGACCGACCGATGTGTCGAGCATCCAAGCCGTCGCCGCCGTGGGGCAGTCGGGCCTGATGCGTCTGTGGCGGCAGGCGTTCGAGCCGCACCAAATCAACGTCGCGCAGATGTTGTTGACGCGATCCGATTTTGAGGATCGCAATCGTTACCTGAACATCCGCAACTGCATCACCGTGCTGCACCAGATGGGGGCCGTGCCGATCATCAACGAAAACGACACGGTGAGCGTCGAGGAAATCCGCTTCGGCGACAACGACATTCTCGCCGCGCTGGTGACCAACGCGCTGCGCGCGGAATTGCTGGTGATTCTCAGCGGGGTCGCCGGGCTGAAGGGGCCGGACGGCGAAGTGTGCGACATCATTCACGATGCGAATGAAGCCCGCGCGATGATTCGTGATGAAAAAAGCGCGATGGGCTCCGGCGGCATGGAGACGAAGCTCGAAGCCGCGCGCATCGTCACCGACGCCGGCGAAGTGGCTATCATCGCCGGGGGCCGCTCGCCCGATGTGCTGGTGAAACTGCTCACCGGCGAAAAGCTCGGCACGGTGTTCGTGCCCGCCAACCGCAAACTCGACAGCCGCGCCCGATGGATCGGCATGACGGTGCGGCCCACCGGCACGCTGGTCGTCGATGACGGCGCGGCCGCGGCGCTGGCCGGCAAGGGCACCAGTCTGCTGGCCATCGGCATCACGGAAATCACCGGGCGATTCGGCAAGGGCGACGTGGTGATCGTGCGCGATCCGCGCGGCCGCGAACTGGCGCGCGGCCTGATTAATTACGACGCCGATGAATGTCGCAAAATCATGGGCCGCAAATCGGCTGACTTTGAAGAATTGCTGGGCCGCCGGTCATATGAAGAAGTGATCCACCGCGACAACATGGTGCTGACCGCGGGTCGGTAAGAATGACGAATGACGAAACTCGAATGACGAATCAAATCTCAAATTCAAAATTCCAAGACACGTCCCTTCGGTTCCCGTTTTGAACTTTGGAACTTCATTCGTCATTCGGATTTCGTCATTCGTCATTACCGCGCAGCGGTCGCTTACCCCACCGCCACCACCCCCGTCACCTCCGGCACGCGCTGGCGAAGGTTGCGCTCGATCCCCATTTGCAGCGTCATGTTGGCCGAGGGACACCCGACGCATGCGCCGTGGAAGCGAATCTTCACCACACCGGCGTCCGTGACATCGACCAGTTCCAAGTCGCCGCCATCGGCCTGCACCGCCGGGCGGATCAGCTCCACCACATCGCTGACGCGCTGACGCAGTGTGCCGTTCGAGTCCAATGTGTCGTGCGTTTTATTCATGGTTTCACCGGGTGCGATCACATCATAGACCCCCGGTCGCGTTTTGACCACCGGCGCAACACCGGCGCACAACCGCGAAACTTCATCAACGACTTCGCAACACGGCCACGCCGTCGCATAGCATGATGAGTTCGTCCGTTGATCGCCGCGTCATGCGTCATGCTTCGCGTCATGCTTCGCTTGACCGATCCGTGTACCGGGTTACACTGGCGACAAGTGTGCGTCACCGGCCCCCGTACCCCGGCCGGTGCGATGCGATCAAAGGGGGCCTTGTCATGGCGATCCTGGCCACAACCATCTGGTCCGATCAACTCTACTGGTGGATGGCGCTCGGCGCCACCGCGCTGTTCGTCCTGAAAATGGTCTTCTCCTTCATCGGCGGCGCGATGGACCACGGCGACTTCGATGTCGCCGGCAGCGGCGCCGATGCCGATGTCCACGACGGATCGATGCCCGCCGACCACGGCTCCTTCAGCGTCTTCACCTTCTTCTCCCTCCAATCCCTGCTCGCCTTCTTCATGGGCATGGGCTGGATGGGCGTCGTCGCCGGCGAACAATGGGCCTTCGATCCCACACCCACGCTGCTGCTGGCGCTGGCGTTCGGCATGTTCCTCCTGGCGCTCAACGGCGTGGTCATGCTCTTCATCCGCCGCCTGCATTGCGAAGCCCCCATGCACGAACTGGCCAAACAAGCCGGCGTCAAACTCCCCGACATCCTCGGCAAAATCGACGAACCCGCGGCCGCCCCAACCCCCACCCCGCACGCCAAACCAGAGCCAAAGCCGTAGGCACAAAAGCGTAAAGTAGAATGTCCCCTTATCCGCCTTCGACACCATGACGTGCGATCAGAATAGGTGAGGACACCCATGACAAATATAAACGGAACATGGTCATTCATCATTCTCCGGGGTAATGGTGGTAACGTCACTATCCTCGATGTGGTAGACATTGGGGCTGGCGTGATCCTTGAGAATCCACGGAAGCTCACAGTTTCAGGTCCAGGGATCGCTCCTCCCCCGAAGAATGAGATGAACCTGCAAGAGTACAGCGAATGGCTGACGCAATTACGGAATCAAGGATTTGAAACGAAAGAGAGCGACATGAAATGAATTTAGGAACCCGTAGGGTGAGCGAGTCTTCGAGCGAAACCCACCAAATAATCGCCACACAACTTTCGGGAACGGCGGGTATCGGCGAAGACGCCTCCACCTTCCTACTCGCGAGCTCCAATTTACATGAAAGGTTGTTAAAATGACAGGGATCAAAACGTACAAAGCGATCAAAGAGATTGCTGCGTGTGACGCACAAAAAGTAGTACCGATTCATCCGGCAGATGCCGCTGACCTCATGAAATTGCGAGCGTCAGACCTCGAATCACTTGGTTATGAGCAAGAATTAGCGGAAAAAATAAGCACCGATCTTTTAGGGGGTAATTTGAATCGGCTTGCGAAGTCGTTGATGATAAATCTGCGGGTGGATAAGAATGCTTCTAGGCTGACGGAACCGGGAAATTGCCAGGATAATTCAGGCGGGGAAGACAATTTATCGTGACATTTTTCAAGACTAGATGACGTGAGTGGTTTATGAAAACAATAAAGATTTTACTTCTCTCAATACTATTCTCCGCCGTGCTTGCAAATATCATCTTGGCTTTTATGCAGCACCGAGTTGATCGTAATTTGGTCTACGCAGAGGCGTGTCGCGCGATATCAGAAAAAATTGTGGAGGGTGCGAAATCCTTTGGAGCCTCTGATTTACCCCTTGTACTGCGGATGCGGAACAAAGAGGGGGCGCGTGGCGCGTTCTCACGGTCATTTCGCCATCGAGTTCGCCGAATCAACTCGCTGATTCGGCCGCCTCGCCA
>JBAYVY010000132.1:0-9120 GCA_041674345.1 Phycisphaeraceae bacterium
AGTCGGAAGTCGGAAGTCGGAAGTCGGAAGTCGGAAGTCGGAAGTCGGAAGTCGGAAGTCGGAAGTCGGAAGTCGGAAGTCGGAAGTCGGAAGTCGGAAGAATTTTATGCGCGGGTCTTTACTTCCCACTTCCCACTTCCGCCTTCCCACTTTCCTCCCACTTCCGACTTGCGACTTCCCACTTGAACATTCCCGAACCCCTCCCTCGGAGCGAACAATGGCCCTCACTCAATCCACCATGATGCCGCTCGGCACACCCGCCCCCGACTTCCATCTGCCCAACGTCCACGGCGGAACCATCCGCCGCACCTACTAATGGGCAAACCCCTGCTCATCGTCTTCTTATGCAACCACTGTCCCTTCGTCAAACACATCGCCCCGGCCCTCTCGCAATTCGCCCTCGAATATCAACAGCGGGGTCTGGCCGTGCTGGGCATCATGTCCAATGACTTCTCGCAATATCCCGACGATGCCCCCGACAAAATGAAACGCGAAGCCGACCGGCTGCACTACACCTTCCCCTATCTCTACGACGAAACCCAGAAAGTCGCCCACGCCTACGCCGCCGCTTGCACCCCTGACTTCTTCCTTTTCGACAAAGATCACAAGCTCGTCTATCGAGGCCAATTCGACGAGACCCGCCCCGGCCGCATCAGCTCCGGCAACTACGATTTCACCTCCACCCCCGCCACCGGCAAAGACCTCCGCGCCGACGACGACGCCTTCCTCGCCAGCCAACCCGTTCGATATTGGCTGATGTTGAGCCGGGCATGCCCCTCACTGTCGGTAACCGCCGAATCGGACTTCGGCGCGAACGGGTCGAGGTGGGGATACCACACCGTAAGACGCACTCCTTCCACCGGCACCCCCGTCGTGGCATGCAGTACCGTGATGTCCACCGGAACATACTGATGGCACCCTGCCGCGATCAACACCAGGAAACTCATTACAACCGCCATCACAAGCATTTTCCATAGTGGCATGGACTTCTACCTTTCATGTCTTCGCGCCTTCACGCCTTCGTGGCCCATCCTTCCCACACACCCCGCCAACACACCGATCACCGCGCCCACCGCGTGCGCCAGCGGCACCACCGTGAAACTCGTGTCGTGTTGCACGAACACAGGTTGACCGACGATCACTTCATAAGTCATCTTCGCCGTCAATCCCGCCAGCGCGATGCCTACCACGCTCATCGTCGCGTGATCGCGTTTCGCCCACGCGCTTCGCCCGGCCAGCACGCACGCGGCGGTGAACAGGGCCGTGTCGATGCCCGACAGACCGCGATAGACCTCGAACTGTGGTTGCCATGCGTACACCGTCAGCGAGATCGCCGCCGCGCTCGCCACCACACACATCAAAAATCGTTTCACCGAATACCGACTCACCACCCAGCCCATCGACGCGAACATCAGCCCGTCCCACAGCAGATGCTCGAAAGAAAAATGCGTCCAGTGTCCGGTGATGATTCGCCACCATTGCCCCGCCGCGATGTCGGTGCGCGAAAATTGCAATGCTTCGTTCGCGCCCGCCCCCGGAATGAACGCGATCACGCCCGCAATCATCGTCAAAACCAGCGCGGCCCCGCCGGACCATCCGGCGGGAGCCGCGCTGTGACGTATCATGATCAGGTTGGCCGTTCGCATGAGTGTTACTCACTATCCTGACCATGATCGCGGGACTGCGTCACCCGGTCGCCCGTGTTCCTTCGCTTCTTCAACCAACCGGCCACACCGATCGCGCCGACCGCCAGGCCGAGCGTCAGCGGATCAATCGCGCCGCCGCCCCCGAACCGCCCCCGCCCCCGAAGTCCAGGTCCACGCCGTTCGACCGCTGCGTGTTTTGCGGCTGAACCGCCGCCCCCGGAAGTTGTTGCGCCTGTTGCCGCGGCATCGTCCGCGCATCCGCCACTTCTTTGCTTACATTTCCGGGTGCCGGACCGATGGCTTCGGCGGCTTTGTCGCGCAACCGATCCAATTCACCCGCCAACTTCTCGCCGGCAGCCCGATCGCGTTCGACACGCAGCGCGTTCTTACGCTGAATGTTCCACCGCTGATATTCCGCGTCGTTTTCCAGCACGATGAACGAGGTGTATTCCGTGGCGATGGAGTAACCTTCGCCCAGCGTGACGACCTGCGGGATCACGTTCTGCCGCCCCCCGGACGATCCTTCGCCGTCCGCCTGTTTGAGCAGCGAGTCGATGCGCTTCCACGCCCACATGCGTTCGATCTGCGGGTTGTCGGCGTTTTTCTCCGGCAGATTCAGCGTGACGCGCTGTTCGATGCGTTGCCCGTTGACTGTCGCGGTGAGCAGCACGGGCGCGTCACCGGGGTTGCGATAGCGACCATAGACCGTCAGCGGCGCGCCGTGGTAGAGGTTGGGCAGTTGGGCGGGTTCCACGTCGTACACATCGCCGCCCTCGAAGGTCAGCTTCACATCGGACGCCGCGGGGTGCATGAGCTTGCGTCGAAACGCCTGCGCCTGCCGGGCGAAGTCATCGCCGCGCGAGATGAATGCCGCCAGTCCGCCGGTGCGCTCCGCCAGTTGATCGAGCAACGGGCGGTTGACATCGTTGCCCACGCCGATGCAGAACACGCGCACACCTTCGGGGCGCTGGGTGATGAGTTGAATCAGTTGGGCGCGTTCGGCTTGCTCGGTCATGCCGTCGGAAAGAATGACGACATTGGTCTGCCGGTCGGCGTTGTTTTGTGCGTAGCGATAAGCGGCGGCGAGCGCGGGTTTCAGCGACGTGCCGCCCCGCGCCTGCCGCGTGGTCAGAAAATCAGCCGCCTGGCGCTTGGTTTCATCATTCACCGGCGACAACTGCGAGAACAGCATGGCCGGCTGAACATTGAACGTCATCACCTCGAACCGCTCGCCGTCACCCAGCGCGTTGACGAACGCCCTGACCGCATCAATCGACGTGGCGAGTTTGCCGTCGTTCCGCATCGAGCCGCTGATGTCCAGCACGAAGACGTAATCCATCGGAGCGGCTGCTTTGGCCAGTTCCTCACCGGCGGTCAGCGTCAGCAGAAAGTAGCCGTCCTCCCTGCCCTGTTTGGACGTGATGATGTCGATGCCGGTGTGCGGGCGTTTGATCTGATAGGCGATCACGACATCGCGGCCCAGGTCGCCGCCGGTCGTTTCCATGCTCGCCTCGGCGAAGTGTTCGGCGTGCCTGGCCACGGCGAACGCTTTGGGGTGGCTTCCGCTTTCGATGTCGGTGATGGGGATTTCGCTGTTGATGCGCATGGTCATCGAAAAGCGTCCGACGACGGCCGCGTTGACATCCTTGCGGGTGCTGGTCGCCAGCGGATAGACGTAGGTCGCCCAGGTGCCGTCGGGTTTGAGTTCCTGGCTGTACGTCAATCGCACGCGCTGCTCGGCGGCGGCGGGGATGGGGAAGATGCGCATCTCGAAAGTGCGGTAATCGACCTGTTCAAGCAACCCGGGGTCGCGGCGTTTTTGTTTGTAGCTGTCGTAGATTTGCCGGGCGCGTTGTTTTTCGACGACTTCGCCGACCATTTCCCTGCCGTTGATCCACATGCTGAAGCTGGACACCGACGCGCCGCGGGGCACGGGGAATGTGTAAAGCGCCTCGACCTGTCGTTGCTCGGTGTTGCGGAAGACCTGCTCGATTTCGGTGACGGCCACGCCGTTGTTGAGGGTGACGCGGACATCGTGGCTGACGATTTCCAGCGCTCCGCCGAACCCGCCGTCGGCGACGAGCAGTCCGGCCCCATGCGCGGCGGGGGCGATGACGGCCGCGCATGCGACCAGCGCGATGCACGTTGCGATCCAGTGTTGTCGGTTGCGATTCATCGTGATGCGTCCTTTCCAAATGAGCCGGCACCCCGTCGCCGGCAGGTGTGAATGATTTCCAGAACCAGCCCGATACCCATGCCCCCCCAACGCGAAACCCATCAGAAGGATCGGTTGCCAGATCATGGTTCGACTCATTTCACCCATCTCATATCAATCGCCATGCCGGACGACGAATCGAATCGCAACTTTAGGTATTACAATGTTTTGCGCGCCACACCGCCGCTGGCGGCTTAGCAATCATCCGAACGCATCTGGACATTGGACGTACATTATGCGACAATGAATGCACATATCGGAGCGCATGCCATGAACAGCGAAACCGCGTTTCTGGACGCCGTCGGCGAGATCGCCTACATCAATCCGTTCACGCCGCGGCGGCTGGAACTCGAACGGCAACTGCTCGGCGGGACGTTCGTCGAATCGGCGCCCAGCGTCCGGAGGCGCGGCGTGGCGGGCATGGACCCGGTCAACGTCGATCGGCTGACCGAACAATGCGCCGCGCTGACCGAGCGGTTGCATCAGCGCTATGCGGGCAAGACGCCGACGCAGGCCCGGTGGGATCGTTACGAAGACCTGGTGCTGTTCACGCTGTTCTATCTGTTCTGGGAGAAAATCGACACGACCGTTCAAACGATGTGTGCCGGTGACGCCCAGCCAACGGAGCGCAGCAGGCGCGTGCCGTACTATCGCACATTCAAGGCGAGTTTCGATCGGTGGATGCACCCGTCCGACAAGTGTCCCCCGCCGAACGTCACCGCCGCGCACGCCTTCGCCTGTTTCCTCCAACTGCGGCGGGCGTTCTTTCACATCTACGAACACCTGGTCGGTTCCTCGCGGCCGATGGTCGAATTGCGCGCCTCGATCTGGCAGTCGATTTTCACGCACGACATGAGGCGATACCGGCGGACGCTGTATGACAAACTCGGCAACATTCCGACGCTCATCACCGGGCCGTCGGGCACGGGCAAGGAACTGGTGGCGCGTGCGGTGGGCATGTCGCGGTACATTCCGTTCGATGAAAAAACGCAGACGTTCGCCGACGATCTGCACGGGGCGGTGCTGTCGCTGAACATTTCGGCGTTGAGCGGCACACTGGTGGAATCGGAACTGTTCGGCCACCAGCGGGGATCGTTCACGGGCGCGATCGCGGATCGGGCGGGCTGGCTGGAGGTATGCCGGCCGCTGGGGGCGGTATTTCTCGACGAGATCGGCGACCTTGATCCGAGCATTCAGGTGAAGTTGCTGCGCGTGTTGCAAACGCGCACGTTTCAGCGGATCGGTGACACGAAGGACCGGCTGTTCGCGGGGAAGATCATGGCGGCGACGCATGTCGATCTGTCGCAGGCGATGGCGAAGGGGCGATTGCGGGAGGATTTTTATTATCGTCTGGCGGCGGACCGGATTCACACGCCGGGGTTGGCCGAACAGTTGAAAGATCAGCCGGGCGACATGCGTCTGATGATTTACCACCTGTTGCGCCGCATCGTCGCCGATGAGGCGGAGTCGCTGGTGGACCAGACGCTGGAAGTGATCGCGCGGGATGTGCCGGCTGATTATGCGTGGCCGGGCAATGTGCGGGAACTGGAACAGTGTACGCGAAATGTGTTGATCCGTCACAGCTATCGCCCGCCCCCGGAAGTTGCAGACGCGACACCGGCGGCGGTATTGGCGACGGGCATGGCGGATGGGAAATTCACGGCTGACCAATTGCTGGACCGATATTGCCGGCTGGTTTACGAACAGACCGGCAGCTACGTCGAAACAGCGCGGCGACTGGGGCTGGACCGCAGAACGGTGCGGGCGAGAGTGGAGCGATGTGGTCAGAAGTGAATGATTGAATTAGGATAGGGGGCTGCGATTTCGGGGCAGCAGCCCGCTTACCGCTTACGCCCAGTGGAGGCGCCGATGGCCGTCCAGGCCGATGATTCAGAGTTCCGTCGATACAAGTTGGCCCGCCCGATTGGATTCATGTTCGCGTTGGCGTTGATGTCGTGCGCGCTGGCCGGTTGTCCGGGCGCGGCGGACTATCGCAAGCAGGCCGACGACGCGGCGATGACGCACATCGACAAGGCGAGGGAGAAGGCGCTGGGGCGGAAGGAGGCGTTCACGATCGAGACGCCGGCCCAAACGCTTCGTAGGCGTTTGCTCGAAGGCCAGCATTTGCGGACCCAGGGGCCGGCGTCGCTGGGCAGCGATCAACTGGAGCCGATGGAATACTGGCCGAAGGATGATTACCTCAAACGTGATCGCCCCGAAGCCCGCGACCCAATGCCGGTCAAGCCCGATGACCCGATGAAGATCACGCTGGCGCAGGCGTTGCAAATCGGGGCGTACAACAGTCTCGATTATCAGAGCAAGAAGGAAGATGTGTTTCGCACGGCGTTGCAACTGGACCTGGAGATCGACCAGTTTCGCAATACATATGCGGGATTGATCGGTTCGATTTTCGGGGCCGACGGCACCGCCGGCACGGGCATGGACACGGGGCTGGTCAACACGGCACAGGCGGGCATCACGCGGCGGCTGGAATCGGGACTGAGTTTGTCCAGCCGGATCATGGTCGATCTGGCGCAGATGCTGTCGAGCGGACGGGAAGGGTCATGGGGGATCGCGGCGGACATCTCGGTGACGCTGCCGCTGCTGGCCGGGGCGGGCGAACACATCGTGACCGAGCCGATGACGCAGGCGGAGCGGGAGGTGCTGTACGCCCTGTGGGATTTCGAGCGGTACAAGAAGACCTACGCGGTGCAGGCGGCCAGTGAATATCTGAACGTGCTGGCGCAGTTGAACCGTGTGGCGAACGCGGAGGGCAGTTACGAGCGGTTGATTCAATCCGTGCGTCGGTCGCAGGAGTTGGCGAAAGCCGGGCGTTTGTCGGAGATTCAGGTGAACCAGGCGGTTCAGGACATGCTCAAGGCGCGGGATTCATGGATCAGCGCGCGGATGAGTTATGACCGGCTGCTGGACAATTTCAAGAACACGCTGGGCCTGCCGACCGATGCGCGGATCACGCTGGAACCGACGGAAATGGCGCGGCTGGGCGAGGCGTCGAAACAGGTGCTGGGCATGGCGCCGAACGTGAACGAGGCCGAGGGACGCGATTACAAGCTGATCGACGCCGGCGGCGATGCGAAGGTGATGGAACCGAGCAACGACGGGGCGGGCCAATACGAGTTGCCCGTGGAAGAGGCGACGAAACTGGCGATTGAACACCGGCTGGATTTGAAGACGTCCGAGCAGCGCGTGACCGATGCGCAGCGGCAGGTGGTGGTGACGGGCGATGCGTTGCGACCGGGGCTGAACCTGACGGCGAGCGCATCGGCGGGCGACCGGCGGGACGCGCTGTCGTCGGCGACGGAATCGACCGTGCGGTTCCGCCCGGAAAACGGGTACTACGATGTGGGGTTGGAGTTTGATTTTCCGTGGGAAAAAACAGCCGAGCGCAACGCATACCGCAACGCGCTGATCGACATGGAACGGGCGGTGCGAAGCGCGCAGGCTTTGGAGGACCAGGTGAAACTGGACGTGCGGAACGCGCTGCGGGGGCTGCGGCAGTCACGCGAAAGTTTTCGGATTCAGTCGCGCGCGGTGATGGTGGCGCAAAACCGGGTGGACGCGACCAAGATGTTCATGGACGCCGATCGGGCGCAGATTCGTGACGTGCTGGAGGCGGAAAGTTCACTGGTGACCGCTCAAAACGCGCTGACCTCGGCCTTGGTCAGCTATCGCGTGTCGGAACTCCAGCTTCAGCGCGACATGGGCGTGCTGGAAGTCAATGACCAGGGATTGTGGCAGGAATACATGCCCCCGGAAGTTAAGACCGCGGAAGTTCAGGCCCCGCCCCGGAAGTAACTGTAAAGCCCACGATGGTATCGCGGGTCTCGAAGGCAAACGATGCAAAGTAACAACGACAAAACGCGGAAGATGCCGGGCAAGCCGGTGGTATGGATCGGGGGCGGCGCGGCGGTGGTCGCGATCGCGGCGATGCTGGCGTGGGCCGGCGGCGCGTTCAGCTCGCCGGAACAAACGGTTTACGAGTCGGCGCAACTTTACACCGTCAAGCGTGAACCGCTGGTGGTCAGCGTCAATCAGCCCGGCGAGTTTGAATCGAGCAACAAGGTCATCATCAAGTCGCTGATCCGCGACAAGATGAACATTGAATGGATGATCGACGAAGGCACGAACGTTCAGCCGGGCGACGTGCTGGTGAAGATGGACACCACGCCGCTGCTGGACAAGCAGACGGATCTGGAACAGAAGCGGGACAATGCGAGAAGTTCGCTGGTGGCCGCGAAGGTGTCGCTGGAAAACACGACCAGCCAGAGCGACAGCGACACCGAACAGGCGGAGTTGAACGTGGAGTTCGCCAAGCTGACGCTGGAGAAATACATCGCACCGGAGGGTGAATATCAGCAGAACCTCAAAGCCGCTCAGGGCGATGTGAAACTGGCGACGACCACGCTGGAAAACGCCCGAAACAAGCTGGAATGGTCGCGGAAACTTTTTGACAAGAAATACATCACCGAAAGCGAATACAAGGCCGACAAAGCGTCGGTGGACAAGGCGGAACTGGACCTTCAAATCAGCGAAGGCAAACTGTCGCTGCTGGAAAAATACGACTACGCCCAGCAGAAACGCAAACTCGAAAGCGACCTCCAGCAGGCGCAGGCCAAACTCGAGCGCGTGAAGAACAAGGCCAGGGCCGACATGGAAAACGCGAAGATTCAACTGGGCACGGCCCAGGCGAATCTCACGCGCATGCAGCGTGATCTGGATCAGACGATTGAAGACCTCAAGAACGCCGTCATCACCTCGCCCGTCTCCGGCCGCGTCGTCTATGCCCCGCAGGGAAGCAACTGGCGTCGCAGCGAACCGCTCATCAAAGGCAGCGAAGTCCGCTACAACCAGGAGATCATCCACATCCCCGAAGCCGGTTCGATGATCGCCTCCATCAAAATCGACGAATCGCAGCGTGACAAGGTCGAGGTCGGCATGTCCTGCGTGCTGTCCGGCCCCAACCTGCCCGACGCCGGTCTCACCGGCAAACTTTCCAACATCGCCGAGTATCTCGATCCTTCGGGCTGGTGGAACAGCAACGCCAAGGTTTACAGCGCCAAGATCGACATTGACAGCGACACCACCGAACTCCGCACCGGCATGAACTGCCAGACGCAAATCATCGTCGCCAGTTACGCATCGGTCATCGCCGTCCCCCTCCAGGCCGTCACCAAACTCGGCGAACAGCACGTCGTTTACATCCCCGATGCCCGCGGCCTCCAACCCCGCCCCGTCGAA